>JAEYTU010000074.1 GCA_023433825.1 Planctomycetota bacterium | reverse complement strand
CGGCCAGAGCGATCGCGCGGCAGCGATCCACGCGCAGGCCGAGGCGCTGCTCGCGCGCGCGCGAAAGCTCCGCGCCGACGCCGTCGACGCCGCCGAGACCGCGGCCCTCGACAAGCAGGAGTCGTCGGAGCGCATTCGCGCGGCGATGGACGACGCCGGCCGCAAGGCGACCGATCCGGTGCGCGCCGTGCACGACGTCCTGCGCATGCTGCAGTGCGAGAAGCTCCTCGCCGCCGGCGACGCGAAGGCCGCCGTGGCGGCCCTCGGCGACAAGCACGGCTTGTCGAAGGCGCAGCACGCGCGACTGCTCGCCGCGGCCGGCGACCATCCGAAGGCGGTCGAGGTCGTCGCGGAGGAGCGGAAGGCCCGGCCGAATCGCGTCACGTCGACCGCAACGGCCGTCGCGGTGTTGCACGCCGCGGGACGCGTCGACGAGGCGCGCATCGCATTCGACGAACTGCGCCGGCTCGCCGGACGTGCGGATCTCGACCAGCCGCTGTTGCACGCGCTGGCGCCGATCGCCGCGGAGTTCGGGTATCCGGTCGACTGGCGAACGCCGGTCGAGTTCGGCGACGACTTCGGCGCGCGACCGGAACTCGCGTCCCTCGGCCCGGTGCGTTGGCATCCGACGGAGGCGCCCGGATTCGACCTCGCGGTCGCCGGCGGCGGACGAATGTCACTGACGCAGCGCGCGGGTCGTCCGACGCTGGTCGTCTTCTATCTCGGGTTCGGATGTCTGCAGTGCGTCGAGCAGTTGCAGTCGTTCGTCCCGCTGCGCACGGCGTTCGCCGACGCCGGCATCGACATCGTCGCGATTGGCACCGACGACGCAGACTCGGCAGCCGCGTCGTTGGCCGCGATGCCGGACGCCGATCGGATCCCGTTCCCGCTGCTCGCCGATCCCGAGCTGACGGCGTTCCGCGCGTGGCGTTGCCACGACGACTTCGAGCAGATGCCGCTCCACGGCACGTTCCTCGTCGACGGCGAAGGCCGCGTCCGTTGGCAGGAGATCTCGTTCGAGCCGACGAAGGACGTCGATTGGCTGCTGAACGAGTGCCGACGACTGCTGCGGTTGCCGGCGATGCAGTGAACGGGCGCGCGCGAGTCCGCGCGCCTCACCCCGTCGGCGCGAGGTCGACGGCGATGCGCCCCATCTCCAACAACGCGGTCACCAAAAGCGCATCGTCGTTCGCCGGCGCCGACAGGTCGATCTCGCGGACATCCTCGGCGTGCAGTGACTGACCGGAGTCCGCACCCTCCGTCTGCACGACCGGACGCAGCAGATCGCTCGACTGACGCAACACGCGCGCGATCGTCCCATCGCTCAACGTGACGAGACTGCCGACCGGATAACACCCGGTGCTGACGACGAACTTGCGGAACAGCGTCGGATCGAACTGCCCCTGCATGCTGCTCATGACGGCGAATGCCTCGATCGGCGTCATCGCGCCCTTGTATGGACGCACGGCGGTCAGCGCTTCGTAGACGTCGCAGATCTTGATCAACCGCGTGATCTGCGTCTGCTCGGGCGTCGCGACGTCGCGCGGGTAGCCACTGCCGTCGCGATTGCGGTGATGACCGAAGCTGACCGTGACGGCGAGATCGTCGATGCCAGGATGATCGAGCAGGATCTGCGCTCCGAGCGCCGGATGACGTTCCATCTCGCGGCGTTGCTCGGGTGACAGTCGGCCGCGGTGGTGCAGGATCTCGAACGGGATCAGCGACTTGCCGATGTCGTGCAGCAGTGCCGCGACGCCGATCCGGTACAGCAAGCCGAGGTCGTTCGTCATTCGTGCGGCGAAGTTCGTCGCGAGCGCACAGACACGCATCGAATGTCCGAACGTGAACGCGTCGTATCGCTCGTAGCGCGACATGTTCATTGCGCCGCCCGGATCCATGCGCACGGCGTCGGTCAGCGTCTGCGCGACGGACTGAATGTCCTGCAGATCGATCTTGCCGCCGCGCGCGACGTCGATGCTCGCACCCTGCAGGCTGTCGACGATGCGCTGATGCAGGTGCACCGGGATCCGCACCAATGACGATCCGGCGACGGTCGTCGCGCGCCGATTGCGTCCGTCCGCGGCCAGTCGGCCGCTGCCGAGCCCTTCGCGATACGGCGGCAGCAATCCGACCGAATGGCAGCCCTCGGCCTTCAACCGGCGGTTCGCATCGTCGAGTCCGTTCTCGCGGACCGGCCCGCCGAGCATCTGCAACAACGCCTCGACGTCCGACTCCTGCAGTCGACGATCGAGTTCGAGGCCGCCCGCGCCGCGCGCGACCAATGCGTCGATCAACTTGACGGCGCCGACACTGGCGCCGAGCAGCGGGCGATCCTCGAACAGCAGGTAGCCGTCGACCGTCGCCAGCACCAGCGATCCACTCTGCGAGCGCGCGAGCAGCAGTGCATGCAGCCGCATCAACTCCGCGACCGTGCTGCGGACGCGCGGATGCGTTCGGTCGTAGACGCGCACGGCGACCAGCGCCGCGACGAACTCGTCGACGAAGTCGGTGGCCGTCACCGCATCGTGCGCCACGCCATCGCCATCGCCGTCGCGTTCGAACGGCGACTTCACGTCGTCCTTGTCACACATGTCGCCTCCCGCGCCACGCTGCGCGGACTTCGTCGACGGCTTGGCGCACACTCGCCGGAACGCGTCGCCGGCCGAGCCATCCCTCGCCGCGCAGTTGTCGTTCGAGCAGGACCTGACTCGCCGGCCCCGGGTATGCCTGCAGCGCGAGGATCGCCTCGACGCGTTGCTCCTCGGATGCCGTCTCCGGCGCAAGGGACTCGAGGTGGCCCCGCAAGAACGTTCCGACCTGATCGCGCAGCGTGCGACCGGGTTTGCCGGTGCGCTCGAGTTCGCAGATCGCGTCCAGGTACCACTCCGGCAACGGCTCGAAGCGGTGCCCGAGTCGCAGCGGCGCACCCTCTGCGCGGCCGTCGTCGAGCCGACGCAGGAACGCGACGATCGCGTCGCGCACGTTCGGATCGCCGACGCGCAGCAACGCGCGCGCGAACGGCAGCGCGTCGCGACCCGCGAGGTCGAACAGCTTGCGAAGGCGATCCGACGCGGCGATCCCGTCGCGGCCGGTCAGTGCCTCGATCCCGGCGGCGAGAGTTCGCTCGTCGATGCTGCGCACCATCGCTGCGAACTCGGCCCCGTCCGTGCGTTCGCACGATTCGAGATACAGCAGGAACCCGCGCGGGAACGCCGTCGCGACGCGCGCCGCCGACAGCGCGCCGCCGGTCCGCAGGCGTCCGAGCAGGCCGCGGTTGCCGAGGTGCGCGAGGACGCGCGCGGCGCCGCGCGCGGAGTTCGGCTCGACGTTCGCGTCGAGCACCATCCGGATGTACGGCTCGACGATGCGCAGCGCCGCCTCCCCGCAGACGTCGAACGCGACGCATGCCCGCGTCGCCGGCGCGTCGGCCTCGGCGTCGCTCGCACAGTTCGCGAGTCGGTGCAGCAGGACCGCGAGGAGTTCCGACGCCGCGTCGACCGGATCGCCCGCGAGATCGATCGACGTGTCGGGCAGCGCGAGGATCGCGTCGACGACGCCGACCGGGTCGATCGTCGCTGCGAGTGCGCCGGCGTTGCGCTCGTCAGCCAACGCGAGCGGCGTGCGCACGGCCGGCGTCGCGGTCCGTTCCGCCGAAGCGAAGAACGTGTTGGCGACCTCGCGGAACATGCCGAGCATCCGCTCGATGTCGCCGGCGTCACCGCGGACGGCACGCGGCGCGCTCGTCTCGAATCGATCGAGCACGGCGTCGAGGAACCCGCGCGCCGCGTTCGGGTCGCTGACGACGTCGCCGGGCAGCGCCGCCATCAACTCGCGGGCGAGGTCGAACTCGACGCCGTCGTCGAACGCGAGCACCTTGCGGGTCAGCGAGTTCTCGAGATCGCGGATCCGTTCGATCGTGTCGTTCGCGACGCCGAGGGCGCGAAGGTCGACGTGCGAACTGCGGAACGGCAACGCGACCGCGGCGCGCACCGAGCCGTCGGACGTGTCGCGGACGTCGACCGAATGAAACCCGCCGTCGAATCGAAACTCGCCGAGCGTGATCCCGTCGATCGGCGACGGCCAGAACCAGCCGAACGCCGCGTCCTTCGGTGCGCGCTGTGACACCGTCTCGCGGAGCCTCGCAGCGAACGACTGAAGGCTCGCCGCGGGGACGTCGATCGCGAAGCGAAGCGTTCGGAGCAGCGTCTTCTCGAGCTGCGAACGGAACCACGTCAGCACTGGCGACTGCGTCGCGATGCGTCCCGTCGGCGTCTGCATCGCGTCGGATCCGTTCCGCAGTTCGAAGCCGTCGTGCGTGCGGCCGTAGGTTCCGAGCCGCGTCAGGAACGTGCTGCGTGCGTCGACGACGCGGGAGTGAGAGTCGGGGTAGAGGAAGCTCGCCTTCACGAACGTCGCGAGTGTGACGGCGAGATCGGTCTCCTCCGCCGTCGCGGCCCGTTCGCTGACATCGCTGCGTCTCGCCTCCGCCATCCGTCGTCTTCCCTCCGTCGCGACGGCGTCATCGGCTGGACGCGCGATCCGATCGGAGCGGAATCAATCCCGACTGCCGCGGAATGCCGTTCTCGCGAGGACGCCGCCGCTCAGCAGGTTTCCAGCCAACGCGAGCGCCATGTCCTTCTGCGCGTCGAAGACGTCGCCTTGTTGGCCGTTGTAGTTCTCGGCAGTCTCCGGCGAGAGCGTGGCGGCGATGCCCCACTCGATCAGTTCGTAGACGAGGCTCAGGAAGCTGATCACGAGGATCGACAGCCCGATGCCGCCGAGTCGTGACAGCGGCAGCCATTGCGCGAGCAGCTCGCAGATCGGCCGCGCGAGCAGCAAGCCGAACAGGAAGTGGACCAGCCGATCGAAGTGATTGCGCTCGAACGCGAACTGCTCGGTCAGCGTCGTGCCGGTCAATGCGCGCCACCAGCCGTCGTACGGCACTTCGCTGTAGAGGTAGTGCGACCCGACCAGGTGAACGGTCAGGAACGCGAAGACGAGGCCGTAGGAGTACGTCGTCAGCGGGCGGCGCAAGCCGTGCCAGACGGCGAGGGCCAGTGCGACGAACGTCGGCAGGTGCAGCAGCAACGTGTCGAGCGGGCGGATGTCCGTCGTCAGCAGGCTGATCGCGAGCATCGCGAGGTAGACGAACAGCAACGATGCACGGACGTTCGGAAGGCGCACGCCCGCAGCATAGATCGCGGTCGCAATCGATCCGCGCCTGCATCCTCGGCCGTCCGCGCGGGCTGATCTTGGGTCGAACGACCGCCACGTTGCTCCGCCGATGAAGAACCGAGACGAGATCGAACACGAACTGCTCGCCCACGCCGCCGCCATGCGCGCGCTGGCCTGTGACCTCGTCGCGGATTCCGCGACGGCCGACGACCTCGTCCAGGAGACCGCGCTGCTCGCGCTCCGGTTCCCGCCGGCGCGCGGTGGATCGCTCGGTGGCTGGCTCGCGACGGTCCTGCGTCGAACGGCCTCGCGACTTCGGCGCTCGGAGCGTCGCCGCGCCGCGCGGGAGAGCGCGGCGGCGCGCGACGAGCGATTGCCGGCAGCGGACGACGGCGTCGCGCACGACGAGAGTTTGCGCCGCGTGACCGACGCCGTGCTCGGCCTGCCCGAGCCGTACCGGTCGGTGGTGCTCGCGCGCTACTTCGAGGATTGCACGCCGACCGCGATCGCGCAGCGGGAGCGCATTCCGTTGGCGACGGTCAAGAGCCGACTGCAACGCGCGCTGACGATGCTGCGGGAACGGCTCGACGCGGATCGATCGGGTCGCGGCGCGAACTGGCGCGCCGGTCTCGTCGCGACGCTCGGGCTCCCGAGGCGAACACTGATCACGGGGACCATCTGGATGGCATCGACGACCAAGGTTGCGTTCGCCGCCGCTGCGGCGCTTCTCGGACTCGCGTTCCTCGCCGCATACGGCGCGACGCCTCGGGTTCACTCCGGTGCGGACGACGTTCCTCCGCGAGTTGCCGGCGCGGCGGCGCCGATCCCGGCGCAGCCGTTGCCCCAGCAGCGCGAGGAGGTCGTCGCTGGCGACGCGTCCGTCCTGCGTGCGCTCGGGATGGATCTGCCGTTCGCGTTCGCCATCCGCGTCCGCTGCATCGACCCGGAAGGGCTCCCGGTCGCTCGACAGACGGTGTTCGTCGGCGTTCCGGCGGGCACGTTGAATCGTTGGCCGACGGTCACGGATGCGGACGGCCACGTGGAGCTTGCGTGGCGCGGACGAATGGCGTCGATGCCGATCGTGGTCGGCACTCAGGAGGGTGGGACTCGCGAGCTCGTCGTCGCTGCGAACGCGACACCGACGATCACATTGCTCGCCGGCGGGGACGTGTTGCCCGCGGCGCAGCGCCGCCCACCGACGGCCGAACCGCGCAACGCCACCGCGGTCGCTGCACCGTGTCCACGTTCGGTGGCGGACGGCGCACGTGTCGACTGTCGCGCGTGCCACGCGACGCCGATCGGAAAGCCGAGCCCGTTCGACAACGCGCCGGGGATGCATCGCGGGCATGACGACCAACTTCGATTCAGCGAGTGGATCGAACGGAGTCTCGTCGCCGAGGTCCTCGGGTTCGACGAGATGCTGGTCGGAGAGAAGGTCGGAAGTGACGGCGGTCTGTCGGACGAACGCTTCGGCGTCCTGACCGGAACCGTCGTCGACGCATCGGGACGCGCGGCAGCGGAGCAGCCGGTCGGATATGGGCGCGCGGTCGACCGAGTCGAGGCGCGCACGATGACGGACAGCGAGGGACGGTTTCGCTTCGCGCGCGTTCCGGTCGGAACCTACGAACTCCGGGCCGGCGGCCGCCATCTCGGACTGGGCCGGAGCCGCATCGCGGTCGCGGGCGGCGGGGAGACGTTCGCGGCGCTGCACCTCGATCCTGGCGCCGCAGTGCGCGGGCGTGTCGACGTGTCGATCGACGGCAAGCGAGTGTCGCCGGTGGGTGCGCGCGTCACGTTCGAGACCGACGACGGAACCCACGCCGACGTCGAGCAGGTCGCGGGCGATGGAACGTTCGTGATCCCAAACGCGCCGAGCACGAGCGGGCGCGTCACGTTGTGGATGCCAGGTTGCTCGATGCCCGTCGCATGGCGCGATGGCGTCGTACCGGATGCCGGAGTCGTGCCGTTCGAACTCGGCGATGCGTCGCCGTTCGCCGGAGGGCTGACCGTCGCACTGCGCGAGTCGGGAGCGAACGGCCCGATGCCGGTCGAGGTCCGTGTCGTGCAAGCCACGACGGGTCGCGTCGCCTGGATGCACCATGACGGTGGGGGGCGGTTCTCGATGACGGCGCTACCGGCGGCGGCGTACCGGGTCCACGTCGGGGCAGACGCGTGCGGGTGGCTCGACCTCGGCGTGCACTGGGTCGACGGCCGCACGACGACGGATCTCGGTCACCGCGTCCTGCCCGAACCGGCGCGGCTGCAGTTCGTTCGCTCTGACGCGACGAAGGACACGATGCCGGAGCTGTATCTGCGTCGCGCGGACGTCGACGCGCGCGTCTGGCACATGGGCATGCCGGACGTCGCGGCGTTGTCGCTGCCGTCCGGGAACTGGTTCGCGCTGTGGCGCGATCCGGCCGGCGCTCTGGCGGGCCGTGCGTTCGAACTCCGCGCCGGAGAAAGCACGGACCTCCGGGTCGGCACTGCCCGAGACTGACCGGTCGCAGCGAACACGGTTTTCGACGGGTGCGCCGTTCCCGACCGCATCCGTTCACGGCGTGGCGGGGTGATATGGGAGTCGCTTCACGGCGGGCCGCGCGCCCGCGCGCCGCGCATGACCCCTCTGCACCACGTCGAACACGAACTCGCCGTCCACGCCACCGCGCTCCGCGCGCTCGCGATCGACCTCGTCGCCGACGTCGCGGCGGCGGACGACCTCGTGCAGCAGACGACGCTGCGTGCGTTGCGGAGTCCGCCGTCGCGCGGCGGATCGCTCGGCGCCTGGTTCGCGGTCGTGCTGCGACGTCTCGCGTCCCACGCCCGGCGTGACGCGCGGCGACGCGCGGATCGTGAACGCGCGGCCGCGAAGGACGACGTTCTGCCGTCGGTCGCCGACGCCGTCGTCCGCGAGGAGACGCTGCGGTCGGTCACCGAAGCCGTGCTCGGACTTCCAGAGCCGTATCGCTCGACGGTGCTCGCGCGTTACTTCGAGGACCGGAAGCCAGCGGCGATCGCGGCGCGCGACGGTGTGCCGTTGGCGACGGTCAAGAGCCGGTTGCAGCGCGCGCTTTCGATGCTGCGCGTCAGGCTCGATGCCGACGGCGAACGTCGCGACGGCGGCAACGCCGGCGGGCGGTGGCGTGCGTCGCTGGGAATCGCGTTCGGACTTCCACATCCGGCGGCGCTTGCCGGGAGCATCTGCATGGTTTCGTCGACGAAGTTCGCCTTGGGCGCTGCCGCGGCGGCGCTGCTCGTGTCGCTGCTCTTCGTGCTCGACGGTCGGCCGCCGGCGCCGGTGCCGGCGTCCTCCGGGCACGACGGTTCCGCTGGTGCCGGGGCCGTCGTCGCGAGGGACGCGCATGCGTCGACGGCCGCACCACGGCAGCAGCTCGACGTCGTCGGTGCGCAGCTCGCGCAAGCGCTCGGGCTCGAACTGCCGCACGAGTTCGTCGTGCGCGTTCGGTGTCTGGACGTCGAAGGGCTGCCGGTCGTGGGCGAGACGGTGTTTGTCGGCGGCGCGCTGACGACGCTCGATCGGTGGCCGACGCCGACGGACGACGCCGGGTGCGTCGAGCTGCGGTGGCGCGGACGTCGGCCGTCGATGACGGCGCTGATCGGGGTGCGCGAAGGCGGCGTTCGTGAGGTCGCGTTGCGTGCCGGCGTCGCGGCGAACGTCGTCGTGCTGGCCGGTCAGACGTCGGGGCCGTGCCTCGAGTCGCTGAAGGCGGTCGCGCGGGATGGCGTCGCTGTCGTCAATCCCGTGGCGCTCGAACGGCGATGCGCGGATTGCCACGTGCCGGCGAAGGGGATAGGCGGGCCGTTCGATACGGCGCCGAAGGTGCAGCGGGGGCTGCATGCGTCGGACACGTTCGTCGAGCGGGTCGTCGGTGGGCCGCGAAGGATCGAAGGGTTCGACGACATCGACTGGGGCGGCGTGGTGCGGGCCGAGATCTCGTTCGACGGCGCGCTTCTCGACGAGTTGCGTGTGCGCTCGACCGTCGATTCGGCGGGGTTCGGCGTCGTCGCCGGCACGGTCGTCGACGCGGACGGTCGTCCGGCGGCCGGGGTCACGGTGTCGCACGGGCGCGAGGTCGATCGACCGCGCCAACGAACGCTGACCGACACCGCGGGGCGGTATCGGTTCGAGCGGGTGCCCGTTGGGCTCGTCGAACTGCGCGCCGGGGGGCGGCATGGTGGGCTCGCGCATCGGCGCGTGTCGCATGGCGGGGCCGGCGTGACCGTCGCGGACCTTCGCCTCGATCTCGGTGCGACGCTGCGCGGTCGCGTGCTGTGGCCGGCGGAATGGGCGAAGAACCCGGTCGCGGGCGCGCGCGTCGTGTTCGACGCAGGCGCCGCGGGGCATGTCGACAGCGAACGCGTGACGCCGGAGGGGGCGTTCGTCGTGCCGAACGCGCCGCGCACGGCGGGGCGGCTGTCGCTGTGGGTGCGCGGGGGTGCGATGCCGGTCGCGTGGCTCGACGGGGTCGTGCCGGATGCCGGCGAGTTGCTGTTCGACCTGCGCGAGGTGTTGCCGTTCGGTGGTGGGGTGGCGGTGACGGTCGAGCGCGCGATCGGCGACGCGGATCCGGCGATCGAGGTGCGCGTCGTGCAGGTCGACACCGGCGCCGTCGCGTGGATGGAGCGGGTCGCGGGTTCGCGGTTCGCCGTGACGATGCTGCCGGCGGGGTCGTACCGGGTCGCGATCGGCGGCGACGTCGGTGGGTGGGTCGACCTCGGGACGCATTGGGTCGATGGGCGGAACGTGACCGACCTCGGGCGGCGCGAGGTGCCGCGGCCGGCGCGGCTACGGCTCGCGCGGGGGAGCGGTGCCGCGGCGATCACGCCGGAGATCTACCTGCGGCGTGACGACGTCGACGTGCGGTTCGAAGGCGTGACGTTCGTCGAGGACGCGGCCGCGTTGCCGCCCGGCGAGTGGCTCGCGCTGTGGCGCGACGCGGTCGGGGTGGCGGCGGGGGCGACGTTCGTGCTGCGTTCCGGCGAGACGACGGAGTTGACCGTGAAGTGAAACGAAAGTGCCTGGCACGAACGTTTCACTTCGTCGGAGAAAGTGAAACGAAGGTGCCAGGCACCTTCTTGTCAGTTCACCGGAACGAGAGCACCGCCGCGCAGCGCGGACTCGTGCGAGCGGAGGCCGACGCAGGTCCAGTTCGCCGACTGGCGCGCGTTCGGGAACGGGTCGCGGTCCTCGACGAGCGCGCGCACGAACTCGTGCGCCATGTGTGGGTGCGAACCGCCGTGGCCGCCGCCCTGCGCGAACGACAGATGAACGTTCTCGGCCATGTCGTAGACGCCCTGGCGCGTGAATGCGCGGATCGGCTCGGGCAGCAGGTGCGCGTAGTCGGGCACGTGGACCGGCCGCGGAATGTCGTGCTCGGCGCGCTTCGCCGTGTGCAGGATCGGCGGCTGCCCCTCGACCAGCGGCCACTCGAACGACTGCCGCGAACCGTAGACGTCGATGCTCTCGCGGTACTGCCGCGCCGTGTCGAACAGCGAACGCACGATCCGCGCGACGACGTCGCTGTCGCGCAACTTCACGTGTGCCGTCTCGACGGCGAACGGCGATCCATAGCGCGCGACGAGGTCCTCACGGATCCGCCCCGATCCGAAGCACGACACGTATTCGGCCTCGGCGCCGATCAATGCGAGGCACGGCCCGACGCAATGCGTCGCGTAGTGCATCGGCGGCAATCCCGGCCAGTAGTCGGGCCAGCCGTCCATGTCCTGTTGGTGCGACGCCTGCACGAACTGAATGCGCCCGAGGTCGCCGCGGCGCTTCAGCTCCTGCAGATAGAGGAACTCACGCGAATAGACGACGGTCTCCATCATCATGTAACGGAGCCCCGTCTCGGCGACGAGCTCGACGATCGTTCGACAGTCGTCGATCGACGTCGCCATCGGCACCGTGCACGCGACGTGTTTGCCGGCGCGCAATGCGCGGATCGACTGCGGCCCGTGATCGGGGATCGGCGTGTTGATGTGCACCGCGTCGACGTCGGGATCGCGCAGCAGCGCATCGAAATCCGTGTAGCGGCGCGCGACGCCGAAAGCGTCGCCGATCGCGTCCAGCTTCGCGCGATCACGCTGGCAGATCGCGACGAGTTCTGCATCCGGGTGACGCAGGTAGATCGGGAGGAACTCGGCCCCGAATCCGAGTCCGACGACGGCGATGCGGATCTTGCGATGAGTCATGCGGCTTTCGCGCAATAGAGGCGTGGCGATGGCTGCGGGCAAGACCGCTACGCTCCGCGCCCCTCTCGCCTCACCACACGAAGGTTCCACCGTCCATGTCCGAGTCGCCCGTCTCCGCTCACGATCGGCGTCTGTTCGTCGGTTGCTTCCTCGCCCTCGTCACGACCGCGTTCGGATTCATCCTGCGCGTGATGATCATCGACGACTGGAAGGCCGAGTTCGCGCTGACCGACGTCCAGAAAGGCGAACTCTTCGGCGTCGGGCTGTGGCCGTTCGCGATCAGCATCGTGCTGTTCAGTCTCGTCATCGACCGGATCGGCTACGGCCGCGCAATGGTGTTCGCGTTCGTCTGTCACGTGCTGTCTGCCGTGCTGACGATCTTCGCGAACGGCTACTGGAGCCTCTATTGGGCGACGTTCGTCTGCGCGATCGGCAATGGCACGGTCGAGGCCGTCATCAATCCCGTCGTCGCGACGAT
Organism: Planctomycetota bacterium; assembly: GCA_023433825.1. Lineage (GTDB taxonomy): Bacteria > Planctomycetota > UBA1135 > UBA1135 > UBA2386 > JAEYTU01. The sequence continues at coordinate 356 of JAEYTU010000074.1, read as the reverse complement.
GTTCGCGCGCGAGAAGACGCGATGGCTGAACGTCCTCCACGCCGGCTGGCCCGGCGGCCTCGTGCTCGGTGGACTCCTCGCGATCTTCCTCGGTGACATCGACTGGCGAACGAAGGTCGCGCTGCTGCTGCTGCCCGCGATCGCCTATGGCGTCATTCTGATGCGTTGTCGCTTCCCGATCAGCGAACGCGTCGCCGCCGGCGTCAGCGATCGCGAGATGCTGCGCGAGGCGGGGGGCCTCGGGATGTTCGTCGTGCTCGTTCTCGTGTGTCTCGAACTCGGCCGCGTGTTCGACGTGACGCCGTGGATCGCCGTCGTCGCCGCCGCTGCGATCTCGATCGGGTACGGCATCGCCG
>JAEYTU010000684.1 GCA_023433825.1 Planctomycetota bacterium | reverse complement strand
GTCGAACAGCGAATGGACGACGACCGTCGTCGCGACGATCACGAACAGCGCCGGCGTGATCGGGTAACCGAAGCACCGGTACGGCCGCGCGAGTTCGGGACGCAAGCGGCGCAGCCGATAGACGGCGGCGACGGTCAGCGCGAAGAACACGAGTCCGACGATCACCACGAATGCCGTGATGTCGTGGAAGCTCTGCATGTAGAGCACGAGCGCGATCGCCCAGATCGCCTGCGACCAGATCGCGACCGTCGGCGTGCCATACCGCGGGTGCACACGCGTCAGTGCCGCCGGCACGAGGCCGTCCTTGCCCATCGCGTAGAACGCGCGCGGGGACGACAGCAGGTTCGGATTCGCCGCGCCCATGACCGAGATCGCGATGAACAACGTCAGGTACGACGATGCGCCCGCACCGAAGATCCGATCGACGGCGAGACTCGGCACTCGCGCGAGATCGTCCGCCGGCAGCGCTCGCATCTCCTCGAACGGCACGACCCGCAGGAACGTCGCGTTCACGGCGAGATAGACGACGATCAGGATCAGCATTCCGCCGATCAGTCCGCGCGGCAGATCGCGCGACGGGTTGCGCAACTCGGCGGCGTTGAACGGCAGCTGATACCAACCCTCGTAGGCCCAGAAGATCCCGAGGAACGCGCTCAGGACGCCAGCGAGCATGAAGCCGCGCTGCGCCGCCTCGGTCGTCACGACCGTCGGCGCGACGTCGCTCGCGGCGCCGGCCGCCACGAGTCCGCCGACGACGATCATCGCGAGCGCACCGAGCTTGGCGAACGTCGAGACGTTCTGCAGCACTGCGCCGACACCGACGCCGAAGTGATTGACGGTCGCGAGCGCGAGGATCATCGCCGTCGCGACGATCGCGTTCGGCACGTGGGCCTCGCCGGCGACGCCGAAGTGCGGCAGCAGGTACGCGGCGAACGCGACGGCGAGCGCCGCGATCGTTCCGCTGTTGATCGCCCAGAAGAACGTCCACCCGTACAGGTATGCGACGCCCTCCCCCCATCCCTCGCGCAGGAACGCGTACTGACCGCCGGCCTCGGGGAACATCGCCCCCATCTCCGCATACGCGAGCGCGCCGCACAGGCAGACGAGCCCGATGCCGGCCCACAGCACGTAGGCCCAGATCTCGCTCGGCACACCGAGGGCGACGGCGTGCGGTTTGAAGAAGATCCCCGAGCCGATGACCGCGCCGACGGTGATCGAGATCGCGCTGGTGAGCCCCAGCCGGCGCTGCAACTGACCGGACGGTTCGTGCATGTTGGCGCGGGACGTTATGCCGGCGGGCGCACGCCGCGAACGACGAAAACCGCGCGGCGCGGCGCTAGTCGTCGCGCGGCGTCCCGACGACCCCGAACAGCGCGACCAGCGACAGCACGTCGAGGCGGTTGTGCTCGAACACGCGATCGACCGGACCGGTGCGGTCGCGCAGCCACGACAGGAACGCCGCCGGCGCCTCCGAACCGGGCAGGTCCGACTCGCGCACGAGCCCGAGGAGTCCGCGTTCGACGGTCCGCAGCTTGAAGTCCGGCCATGCGCCGCGGTGTGCGCGGCGGCACAGGTGATAGAGGTCGAGGTGGCGCGGCGTCAGCACGCCGCTCGTGATCCGCTGCACGGCCATCCGCGCGGCGATCCGGTGCCGGTCGAACGACTTGCCGACGTAGGTGACGAGCGTCGGCCGCTGCGCGATCCGCTCGGCGACGAGCACGAGTGCTGCGTTCTCCTCGGCGAACGCGCGCAGGAACACCTGCTCGACGACGACCTCGTCGGCCTCGATCCATGCGAGTCCGCACAGGAAGACGATCGTCCCAGCACCCCCCGCGAGCCCGGTCGTCTCGGTGTCGAGGAACAGGCACGCCCGCGGGTCGAGATCGGCGAACGACGGATCCTTCGCGAGCGCCGCGAAGCGTTCGGTCGGCGTCTCGACGGCGGTCGCGAGCGGCACGTTCCCGTGGCGAAAGGTCAACGGATAGCGCAGGCGGCGAACGAAGCAGCAGCCGTCGCCGGCCGTGACCTCGACGCCGTCGGGCAGCGCGACCGGCACGGCCTCGCGGCGCCGCTCGGACTGGCGACGCTGCAGCCATTCGCGAAAGCCACCGGGCGCCGCCCGTTCGCCGAACGAACCGCGATCGGCCTGCAACCGCCGCAGCTTCGCCGCGAACGGCGACGACGCCTCGCCACCTTCGGTTGGCTTGGTCATCGCAGCAGTCCGCTCAGCACGGCGCGCGCGAGGCCCTTGCCGCGCACGCCCTGGTCGACGCTCGGACCGATGCACGACGGACAGCCGGTGCGACATGGGCACCGTTCGACGAGTCCGGCCGCCGCGGCGAGCACGTCGCGATGCTGGCGCCAGATCCGCTCCGACAACCCGACGCCGTCGGGCATCGCGTCGTAGATCGTGATCGTCGGGCGCTCGAAGTGCGGATGGCGCAACTCGGCGAGCACGCGCACGTCGCCCGGATCGACGCGCAGGAACAGCGGTACGAGACCCTGGATCAACTCGGCGATGCCGCGCAGCCCGCCGGCGTCGGCACCCTTGTCGAGGCCGACCTCGGCCGCGAGCGACGGGTCGAGCGCCAGCACGCAGGCCTCGGTCTCGAACTCCTCCGGCGGCAGGTGGATGTCGCCCGCGCCGACGTTCTCGCCGGTGTAGAAGCGGACCTTCTTGTAGGCCTTCGCCAGCGTCGAGACGTGCACCTCGCCGCGGTGCGCGGCATACGTCGCGAACGTCGTCGTCTCGTCGACGTGCAAGACGCGGATCTCGGTCTCGGTCTCGGCCTGCGTGTACCAGTCGACGGTGACCTTCTTCACGTAGGCGCGGCGGTCGGCGTAGACGAACTCGTCGACCTGGTACTGGTCGCCCTGATGTCCGTAGATCGCGCCTTCGTGCACTTCGGTGATCGCGGCCGCGCGATCGATCTCGCCGAGCACGGTCCGCGACTCGCGATCCATGATGACGACGTTGTCGGCCTCGACGGCCGACAACGACACGCCGTCCGCGGGGAACGTTGGACCGCCGAAGTGGTAGCGGCTGCCCTCGCGCACCAACAGGCGCAGGTCGTCGGTCAGGAAGTCGAGCACGTCGCGCAGATGCGGCGCCTGACCGAACGTGTCGGAAGCGCCGAGGTCGAATGGCAGCTCGAACGCCGCGCACTTGACGTGATTCGTCAGCACGATCGGGTTGTCCGGATCGATCGCGACGACCTCGCGCGGCTCGTCGAACAGGTAGCCGGGGTTGTGGACGAGGTACTGATCCATCGCGAAGCCGCGCGCAAGGAACAGGACCAGACTCGATCGCCCGCGCCGTCCGACGCGCCCGGCACGTTGGAACGTGCTCGACACGGTTCCCGGGTATCCGACGAGCAGGCAGACGTCGAGGCTGCCGATGTCGACGCCGAGTTCGAGTGCCGACGTCGCGACGACGGTCGAGATCCGCCCGCTGCGCAGACCCTGCTCGATCTTCCGCCGGAGGTCCGGCAGATAGCCGCCGCGGTAGCCGGCGATCCGCTCCTGGTCGACGTTGCGGCGACTCGCCTCGTCGCGGACGTACTTCAGCAGCACTTCCAACGTGTTGCGGGTGCGAGTGAACACGATCGTCTGCAAGTCCGTCGGCAGCAGTCGCGCGACGACCTGGCGCGCGGTCTCGACGGCAGACGCACGCAGCCCCGACACCGCGCTCTGCAGCGGCGGGTTCAGGAAGACGTAGTGCTTGGCGCCGCGCGCGCTGCCGTCCTCGTC
>JAEYTU010000438.1 GCA_023433825.1 Planctomycetota bacterium | reverse complement strand
CGATGTTCGCCTTCCTGAAGCGAATCCGCCGCTTTGCCTGCGAGGACATGTGGGCGGAAGAACTCGCGACGATGCCGCGGCACCGTGCGTGGCCGACCGGCGCGTACCGAGTCGTCTGGCACGCGGTGCGCAACTTCGACCGCAACCTCGGGAACATCCGCGCCGCCGGACTCTCGCTGACGACGCTGCTCGCGCTCGTGCCGCTGGTCGCGATCGCGGTCGGCGTCGCCGAAGTGCTCGGCTACGGCGAAGAGCTCGAGTCGGCGCTGCTGCGTGAGACCGTCGACTGGCCGCCGCGACTGCAGGAGGTCGTCGCCGGGGTCAAGGAACTCGTCGCCGGGACGAGCTTCGGCGCGCTCGGCGCGTTCGGGACGGCGATCCTCGCGTGGACCGTGCTGCGGCTCTACCGCGACACCGAGGCTGCGTTGAACGCGATCTTCGGCGTCCGCAACCGGCCGTTCTGGCTCAACCTGTCGACGTTTCTGCTGTTGTTGATCGCGCTGCCGCCGCTCGTGCTGGCGGCGTTGTTCTTGAAGTCGATGCTGCAGAACCCGTGGTTCCTGCAGCACGCGTGGGACTGGGTCCGCGTCGTCTATTCGACCGGCTTCGAGTTCGTGCCGTTCGCGCTCGTCTGGCTCGCGTTCACGCTGCTCTACAAGTTCATGCCGCGCGCACGCGTCGGCTACGTCCCGGCGCTGGTCGGCGGCATCTCGGCCGGGTCGGCGTGGTTGCTGCTCTTCAGCGTGTACCTGCAGTTCCAGGTCGGAGTCTCGGTCAACAACGCGATCTACGGAACGCTCGCCGCGCTGCCGCTGTTGGTCGTCTACCTGCAACTGTCGTGGACCGTGCTGCTGTACGGCGCCGAGATCACCTGCGGCGTCCAGAACATCCACAGCCTGCGCCCGTCAGGCATCGTCGCGAAGCAGCCCTGACGGCAGGTGCCGCGCCTGCGGCGAGACGCGCAGCGGCAGACGCAGCGTCAGGACGGAGCCGCGACCGACGTTCGATGCCGCCGTCAACCGTCCGCCGAGCGCTTCGGCGACGCCTGCGGCGACGGCGAGACCGAGCGTCGCGCCTTTCGCGCGGCTCCGCGCACCGCGATCGCGGAACGGCGTGAACAGCGTCCGCTGCTCGTCGGTGGTCAAGCCGGGGCTCGTGTCGCGGACGTGCAGGCAAAGCGATCGGCCGTCGCGCTCGGCGAGCAGCGAGACGCAGCCGCGGCGCGTCCATTCGACGGCGTTGCCGAGCAGGGTCCGGACGATCTGGCGAACGCGCAGACCGTCGCCGAGCAGTTCGCGCGGGACGTCGGGGCCGATCTCGCAGGTCAGCAGCAAGCCCTTCCGTTCGGCGCGCGTGCGAACCGTGCCGAGTGCATCGCGCAGGACCTCGTCGAGCAGGTAGTCGCCGTCACCGATCTCGACCTCGCCTTCCTCGCACTGTCCGTAGGCGACGAGTTCGTCGAGCAGCGTCTCGAGGCGTTGCGCCGACTGCAGGATCGCGTCGACGAATCGCGGCGCCGACGGTGCGCCGGGCTCGGTGTCGCGCATCAGTTCGGCGTAGCCGACGACGCTCTGCACCGGTCCGCGCAGTTGGTGGCTGATCTCCGGCAGCACCTCGGCCGGCGGCAGCGCCGCCTTCGCCTTGCGCCGCGCGAGCATCACCGAGCCGATCAGCGCGACGGCGGCCGCGAGGATCAGGAATGCGCGTTCGAAGCGTGCGCTGCTCGCTGCATCGCGGCCGAGCATCACCGACGCGCCGTCCTGCAGGGCCTGCAGCGCCAGCACGCCGCGCTCGTGCGCCACGCGGAACTGCTCGTAGCCGTCGCGAACGCGCGTCTCGGCGTCGTTCGACGCCTGCTCGTCGCTCCATGCGATCGCGCGGACCGACAGTGCGTCGAAGACCTGACGTGCGGCGCGGCGCTGCGACTCGATCGCCTCGTCGAACGCGTCCTTCGCCCGCGCCATCGCATCGCCGGCGGTGCCGATCGTGGCGCGCAGATCGCTGCGGAGCAGGTCGAGAGCCGCCGCGCGCTTCTCGTGCATCGCCTTCGGCTCGTCGACGGCGCGCGTGCGGAACGCCGACTCGACGGCTTGCGATGCGCGGTGGTGCGCGACCGCGGTCTGCCCGATCTGGCCGGTCAGCCGTTCGACCCAGCGCTGGCGCGCGCCGACACCGCGGACGTCGGCGGACGCGTGCAGTGCGAACGTGACGACGACGGCGACGGCGGCGATCTGCGGGACGGCGTTCGTCGCGCGGCGGAGTTCACGGACGACGAACCACCCCGGCGCGAGCGCGAGGAGTCCGAATCGCACCGTCGGCGACAGCGGCGTCGGGAACGTGTCGAGCAAGCACGCGCCGGCGGCGCAGAGCGCGAGCAGTCGTGCGAGGTCGGCGCCGAGGCACTGGAAGTACCCGGCCGGCAGCGTGCGCGTTCGCCACCAGACGAAGACGCACAGCGCAGCGATCGGGGGGTCGAACGGGTGGATCGCGATCCCGATCCAGACGATCGGCTGCGGTGTCAGCGCGGGCGCGATCCATTGCAGTGCGAACGCGGCGGCGCCGAGCACGACGAGCGGCAGCAGCCGGTCGCCGGCCTCGAGTCCTGTCGCCTCGTCGCCGGCCGCGACGCCGTAGCACCACAGCAGTCCGCCGCCGAGCAGCAGCGCCTCGACCGGATACACGGAGACGCCGCCGAACGGCGCCGTCGCGAGTCCGGTCAGCAGACCGCCGAGGAGCAGGCAGAGTCCGACGACGAAGTCGGGCCGCGAACGCGTGTCGGACGACGCCAGCAGCAGCCGTGCGCCGGCCACCAGCCAGAGCAGGCAACAGGCGAATCCGACGAGCGTTCCGGTGGCTTCGAGCATGACGGTCGGCCGATCTCATCGGCCGCGGTCCGTCCGGAACTGAGGCGCGTCAGCTCGCGGCCGCGAGCGCTGCCTGGTAGTCGGCCTCGGTGTCGATGCTGGTCGCGAACCGGAGCGTCGGGTCGAGCTTGCGCAACTCGTCCTCGTCGACGATGCGCGCGTTGACGGCTGCGACGAGGGCCTTCGGTGCGCCTTCGCCGGCAGCGACGAGGGCTTCGATCTTCGGCAGCAGACGAACGTGATAGAGCCCGGCGAGGCACTGCAGCGTCCCGCCGATCCGCGGCACGACGCAGTCGTGCGACCCGAGGCGCTCGGCGAGCCACGCGATCAGACCCTGCGGCAGGAACGGCATGTCGCCGCCGACGACCAACGCAGCGTCGCAGCGCTTGCCGGTCTGCCGCATTCCTGCCGCAATTCCCGACAGGGGCCCGCGGTCCGGCGCGGCGTCGTAGGCGATCTCGAGTTCGAGCGGCAGCGGCGGCAGGACCTGCTCGGTGTCGCGGGCGACGACGACGACCGGGTGCGCGTCGAGCATCATCGCGTCGACGACGCGACCGAGCAGCGAGTTGCCGTGGAACGGCAGCAACTCTTTCGGCCGGCCCATCCGACGGCTGCGGCCTCCCGCCAGGACGATGGCACCGGTCAACATGGGGGCGGAGGTATGCCCGACGTCGGAGATCGGAGCAAGCGAGGATTGTCCACGGCGGACCGTGGCTATCGTGCGCCGCCCGATGGAACCGAAGTCCGCGCAAATCGTCGATCCGAAGACCTTCTCGATCCGGTGGAAGGACGGCGTCACGTCGACGTACTCCGCGCGCCAACTGCGGCTCGCGTGTCCGTGCGCGCAGTGCATCGAGGAGTGGACCGGTCGGGCGATCCTCGACCCGGCGACGGTTCGGGAGGATCTGACCCTGCTCGAGGCCGAACTCGTCGGTCGCTACGCGATGACGTTCCGGTGGTCGGACGGCCACCAGACCGGGATCTTCACGTGGCCGCGGCTGCGTCAGCTCGGTGGCGTTGCGTGAACCACGGCGTTCGGGTCGCCGTCGTCGCCGACGACGGGCGCGGGTTCGAAGTGCGGCTGTGGTCGCGCGCGCACCCCGGCGGCCTCGGCATCTTCGACGACGACTGGCTGAACACCGAGATCGTCGTCCACGGCGGTGCGCCGTGGCGTTACCAGGCGTTCCTGCGGGCGGGGGATGTCGTCGCGTTCGCCGGGCAGATGGCGGAGGTCGTCGCCGGGCGCGCTCGTGAAGCGGCGTTCGCGCCGCGCGATCCGTGGCTCGCCGTGCAGGCGAACGTCGAGCCGGCGGGCGTCCGTCTCGACGTGTTCGCCCACGAGTTCGACTCCGAGCGTCAACGGCGGTTCGCGATCACGATCACCCGCGACGCCTTCGCCGTGGCCGCCGAGGGCTTCGCGCGACTGGCCGCGGCGTTCCCGGTCCGCGGCGGACTCCGGTGAAGGCGCGGCCGGTCGGCGTCAGCGAACCAGCGTCACGCGCACCGGCGGCGTCGCTCCGAGGAACGCCGAGAAGTCCGGCGCGATGACGACGGCGGCGAGGTGCGTGTCGATCGGTCCGGGGAATCGGGCGCCCGGCAGTCGCAGCGTCGCGCGGCCGACCCCGGCGGCGTCGAGCGTTCCGTAGAACGCGTCGAACGCCGGCGTGTTCAGCAGCCCGAGTCCGAGCTGTGTGCACCCGTCGATCACCAACGGCAGCGTGACGGTCGGCGACAGCGGCGTGCCCGGCGACGTGCCCGAGCAACTCCAGGCGATCAGGTAGAGCGCACCGGGGTGGCACGGCGCAGTCACGGTCGGTGACACCGCGGCGCCCGGCAGCGTCGTCGACAGCGTCGCGACATCCGGCGGATGCACGAGTTCGTCGCGGAACGTCAGGTGTGGACCGCACGCCGCCGTCGTGACGGTGACCGGCGTCGTCGCGACGTTGTTCGTCTCGTCGGACTCGACGACCGCTCCGCCGCGATCGATCCAGACCGCGAGGTGCCAGTTCCCGGGGGGGACGTGCGCGGGGATTCGCACGACGGGGCGCGTCGACGGTGCCGACGTCGCCGCTGCCAGCGACGCGACGTCGTAGCCGCCGAGATGGACGTCGTCGGTGCCGATCGTCGTGTCGAGCGACAGGAAGTGCTCGACGCGGAACGCGCCCGCCGAGGCGGTGCCGCCGTTCTCGACCGTCGTCGCGATCCCGATGTCGGCGCCGGCCGCGCACGTCGCCGACGTCGGCGTCAGCGCGGTGCTGCGCAGATCGGGCCGCGCCGGGTCGCGCACGGTGACGATCCACGGGCGGACCTTCCGCAGCACGTTGTTCGGGTCGTTGCGGACGCGCGGCGTGCGATCGACGACCTCGACGACGACGCGATAGCTGCCGTTCGCGAACGCAGCCGGGTCGAACGTGAACGACGTTCCGCCGATCTGCGCCGGCTGGTTCTCGACGAGCCACGTGATCGACGCATTGCTGGCCGCCGGCGCGATGTTCGTGAACGAGAACGTGACCGTGTTCGGCCGCGTGACGTCGACGACGGTCGTGGCCGGCGTCGCGTTCTCGATCGGCGTCACGCGCTCGTAGGCCTTCAGCACCGTGCCTTCGCCGCAGACCGCGCACATCGGCTGGTTCAGGTTGCGCATCAGGCACTCGCCGCGCGGCCGGAACAGACCGAAGCGGTAGTAGCCCGCGCCTTCGAACGCCGAGATGCCGTCGAAGCCGCGCCAGATCGACCACTTCGCCCCGGTCGACGACGTCGTCAGGTTGCGCGCCGACGGCTCACCGCCGGTGTAGGTGCCGTTCGGGTAGTCGTATTCGTCGGCCAACGAACCGATCGAGTGACCGACCTCGTGGCTCTGGACCTCGACCATCGCCGCGCCGTTGTAGGAGACCGCGAACGTCGACGCGCAGCCGCCGTAGCGCGAGTCGTTGACCATCACGAGCACGCGACCTTCGTTGGCCGGGGCGAGCGCGGCATCGGCGAGTGCCTGCGAGGTGTTGCGGATGTAGAGGCAGCGATCCGTGCCGCCGTAGTTGTAGGTCGCGTCGTACACGGTGTCGCGAACGAGCGGCGGCGACGCGTCGGGGTGATCGGCACCCGCGTCGTTGCTCGCGCGGAAGACGGTGTGGACGTTGAAGTAGCCGGCGAACGTTCGGTACGGCTCCTTCTGGAACAGCCCCTGTGCGAACGTCAGGCAGTCCTGGTCGAAGCGCGCTTGATCGACGGCGCGATATCCGTCGCCGAGGATCACGACGTCGTAGCGGTTCGACGTCGGGCCGTTGTTCACGATCGTCCGGACGACCTGTGCCTGCGCGAAACCAGCAAGCGTGAGTGCCGGCGCGAGCGTCAGCGCGAGTCGCAGCGCGTTCATCGCCCCTCCGCTGCGCGCAGCATTCGTGCGTAGCCGTCGGCGTCGAGCCCGCCGACGACGCGCGCACCGGCGCGAATCTCGACGACGACGTCGCCGTCGAAGTGCGGCACGTTCGCCAGTGCGGCGACGCACGTCTCGCGGACGACGCAGCCGGTGACCGAGGCGTCGCGGCCGACGTTCGCCGGATCGAGGTCGAAGTGCGACAGGTCGAGTGGCACCGACGCGAGCTCGCCCCCGTCGCGCAGGCGAACGACGACGCGATGCGTGCTCGGCACGTCGGCCAGATGACCGAGCGGATCGGGTTTCGGCGTCACGCGGACGACGCGCAGCCCGTTCGCGTCGCCTTCGATCTGCAGGATCAGGTGGCCGCGCGGCTGCGCCGTCGCGCCTTCGTTCGGCAGGGCGGACAGCGTCGACAACGCCGCGATGCCGATCGCGGCCGCGGCCGCGACGGGCAACAGCAGGGTGAACTTCATGGTGCGGATCCGAGGGGGCGCGTGGGACGCGGGAGGCGCGGAAGTCTACCTCGGGCCCGGGTGTCGGAACGCGGGGTGCAACCCCCGATCGCGACGGCATGATCCTCGCCCCGCATGAAGTTCACCGACGCGACGATCCTGGCCCCGCTGACGAAGGGCGGCAACCTGCCGTTTCGAAGGCTCTGCGTCGACTTCGGCGCGACCGTGCTGATGGGGGAGATGGCGTATGCACGACAGATCCTGCGTCGCAACAAACAGGAGCTGGCGCTGCTGCGGCGGCATTCGTCCGAGCCGGTGTTCGGCGCGCAGCTCGCGGCCGGGCGCGCCGAGGACGCCGTCGCCGCCGGCAAGGTCGCCGTCGAGCGCGGCGCCGAGTTCGTCGACGTCAACGCCGGCTGTCCGATTCACGACGTCGTCCGGCGCGGAATGGGCGCGACGCTGCTGCAGCGGCCGAAGGCGCTCGCGCGGATCGTCGAGGCGATGGTCGCAGCACTGCCGGTGCCGGTGACGGTCAAGATCCGCACCGGTTGGTGCGACGCCGAGATCAACGCGTCCGAAGTCGCAGCGGCGATGGAGGACGCCGGCGCCGCGGCGCTGACCGTGCACGGCCGCACGCGCGAACAGCGCTACACGCGCGCCGCCGATTGGGACCTGATCGGCCGCATCGCGAGCGAGCGGCGGATCCCGGTCATCGGCAACGGCGACGTGTCGACGTGGTACGAGGCCGTCGACAAGCGCGCGCAGTCCGGATGCAGCTCCGTGATGATCGGTCGCGCGGCGCTGATCAAGCCGTGGATCTTCGACGAGATCGCGAACGGTCGCGCGTTCGAGCCCGACGCCGTGCAGCGCGTGTCGATCTACCGGCGGTTCGCCGGGTATCTGAAAGAGCACTTCCGCGACGACGAACGCGGCCGCGAGCGCGCGATGCGCTTCCTGCCGTGGCACCTCGACTTCTTCTCGCGCTATCGCGCATGGCCCGAGGCGACGTGGCGCGAAGCGTCGCGCGTTCATCCGCTGCTGCAGACGCGGCCGCCGACCGAGACCGGGCTGCCGGTGTTGGAGGCGCTGCTGCGCGATCCGCGCGCCGAGGTCCACCAGCGGATCGCCGACGTGTTGTGGGAGGCGACCGACGATGGGCAGGCCGTCGAACGGCTGGAGCGCGTCGCCGCGGAGATGCCGGTGGGTGAGGGGAGTGTGGAGGTGGCTGAGGTCGAGGTTGCGCAGGGGTGAGCGGGAAGGTCGGAATGCACTCGATCGCCGATGTCACCCACTGGTCGGCCTACAGCGACGAGCCCGCCTACCTGCTCTCCCTTCGTTCGCAGCCGTGATTCCTCCCCACCACATCCTGTTCGTCGCGTGGCAGAGTCCCGCGGACCGCGCGACTTATCCGATTGCCCGCTTGCTGCGCCGCGACTCGGAGCCTCGATACGAGTTCGTCTATCTCCGAGGTGCCGTCGACGCGCAGAAGCAGGGGTTCGTGCCGTTTCTCGAGATGCCCGATACGGGACTTGTCTACCGGTTCGAACGCCTCCCACCACTTTTCACCAACCGGCTGATGCCGCGATCGCGAGCCGACTTTCCCGACTACATCGCGCGACTCGGACTCGGTGATCGCAACGGTGTGCCGGCACCCGAACTGATTCTCGCGCGCAGCGAAGGGCGCAAGGTGACGGATCAACTCGAGCTGACGTCGCCGCCCGCGTTCGACACGTCGACCAAGACTTGGGCCTACTTCGGGTTCGCCCGCGGCGTTCGACACATCGAAGGTGCCGATGCCGCATTGCAGTCCGTGCGTGTCGGTGATCCCCTCGACCTCGAACGCGATCTCGCGAACGGTTGGGATGCACGAGCGCTGCTCGTCCTGCGTCCCGGACGAGTCCGAGTCGGATTCGTCCCTCATGTCCTCGTCGAGGACCTCGGCGGACTATTGGATCGCGGTGCGGCGGTTCGAGCCGAAGTGGCGCGGATCAACGCGGCGCCGGCGCCGGTGCAGCAGCGACTCCTGGTCAAGTTCATCGCGGCACACGTTCCGGGCTTCGCGCCGATGTCGACCGCGCGGTTCGAGCCGGTGGCGAGTGATGCGCAGCGAATCGATCTCGGCACCGCTGCGCGCATGAGTCCGGCGTGACTGCGCGTTCGTGACACCCGCGCCTCCGTCTCGGTCGGTGGGGACGAGTCGACACCGTGGCGCGGCAGCAGTGTCTCGCTAGAACTGCCGCTTTCCCCGTCTCTGGAGAGTTCCGCTCCGTTCGATGTCGACGCCCGGACCGCACCCCGAACGACTGGCTCGGCAGGCGATCGACGCCGGATTGCGCGCGGCCGGCTGGCTCGTGCAGGACCGCGCGGAGGCCAATGTGCACGCCGGGCGCGGCGTCGCGATCCGCGAGTTCGCGCTGGCACACGGCCACGGATTCGCCGACTACCTGCTGTTCGTCGACGGCCATGCCGTCGGTGTCCTCGAAGCCAAGAAGGCGGGCGAGCCGATGCGAGCGCACGAGCGACAGGCCGAACGGTACTCCGAGGGGTTGCCCGCGACGCTGCCGGCGCCGGTACGACCGTTGCCGTTCCTCTACCTGAGCAACGGCGCGGAGACACTGTTCGCGAACCTGCTCGACCCCGAGACCCGATCGCGCGAGGTGTTCGCCGTGCACCAGCCGACCACGTTGGCCGAGTGGCTGGCCGCCGAGACGTTGCATCGGTGGATGCAGTCGACGGGTGCGCACACGACGGCGGACGACACCAAGCCCTCGACGCTGCGCGCACGGTTGCGCGCGATGCCCGACATCCACCGCGGCAGCCTCTATCCAAACCAAGTCCGCGCGATCACCAACCTCGAACGGTCCTTCCGCGACAACCGCCCTCGCGCCCTGGTGCAGATGGCGACGGGCTCCGGAAAGACGATCGCCGCCGTCTCGGCGATCTACCGGCTGATCAAGTTCGGCGGTGCGCGGCGCGTGCTGTTTCTCGTGGACCGCACCAACCTCGGCGAGCAGGCGGAGAAGGAGTTCCAGGGCTTCCGGTCCCCGGACGACAACCGCAAGTTCACCGAGCTCTACAACGTGCAGCGGCTGACGACGCAGACCATCGGCGCTTCGACCAAGGTCGTCATCACGACGATCCAGCGCCTCTACTCGATGTTGCGGGGGGAACCGGAGTTCGACGCCGCAAACGAGGAAGGCTCGCCATTCGCCGGCGCGACGGCACCCGCCGAAGCCCTACCGGTCACCTACAACCCGACGATCCCACCCGAGTTCTTTGACGTCGTCTTCGTCGACGAGTGCCACCGCTCGATCTACTCGCTGTGGCGGCAGGTCCTCGAGTACTTCGACGCGTTCCTGGTCGGGCTGACCGCGACCCCGGCAGCGCACACGTACGGGTTCTTCAAGCAGAACCTCGTCATGGAGTACGGCCATGAGGAAGCGGTCGCCGATGGCGTCAACGTCGACTTCGAGGTCTATCGCATCCGCACGAGGATTTCCGAGCAGGGCTCGACGATCGCGGCCAACGTCGAACCCGTCGTCGGCAAACGCGATCGCCGAACGCGCAAGGTTCGCTGGGAGTCCGCCGACGAGCCGGTGACCTACGCCGCCTCCGAACTCGATCGTGCCGTCGTCGCGCGTGACCAACTCCGCACAGTCGTCCGAGCGTTCCGCGACCGGCTTTTCACCGAGATCTTTCCGGGCCGCACCGAGGTCCCGAAGACGCTGGTCTTCTGCAAGGACGACAACCACGCCGAGGACGTCGTCGATGTGATCCGCGAGGAGTTCGGCAAGGGCAACGAGTTCTGCCAGAAGATCACCTACAAGGTCCAAGGCAAGAAGCCGGCGGACCTGATCCAGGAGTTCCGCAACAGCTACTGGCCGCGTGTCGCGGTGACGGTCGACCTCGTCGCGACCGGCACCGACATCAAGCCCATCGAGGTCGTCGTGTTCCTGCGCACGGTGAAGAGCCGCGTGCTGTTCGAGCAGATGAAGGGGCGCGGCGTGCGCATCATCGACCCCAACGATCTGCGCGCGGTCACTCCGGACGCGATGACGAAGACGCACTTCGTGATCGTCGACTGCGTCGGCGTCACCGAGCAGGAGGACCTCGCCGACACGCAGCCGCTCGAACGGTGCAAGAACGTGCCGTTGCAGACCCTGCTGGAACAGGTGGCGTTCGGTAGCACGGACGCGGCGGTGATGTCGTCGCTGGCGAGTCGGTTGGCGCGGCTCGAACGGCAGTGCGACGACAATCATCGCGACCGGCTGCTGGAGAAGTCCGGTGGCGTGCCGCTGTCGGCGATCAGCCACGGGATCGTGCAGGCTCTCGATCCGGACACGCAAGAAGCGGAGGCGCGGCGGCGGCACCGGCTGTCGGCGGAGGTCGCGCCGACGGATGCGCAGATCAAGGAGGCGCGCGACGCGCTGCTGCGGCAGGCGGTCGAGCCGATCGCCAAGAAGCCCGACTTCCGGCGGGCGCTGGCGGATGCGCGACGCGAGTTCGAGCAGGTCATCGACGAGGTCAGCAAGGACGAGTTGCTCGGCGCGGGCATGTCGGCGGACGCGAAGGCTAAGGCCAAGGCGCTGGTGCGGTCGTTCGAACAGTTCCTCGCCGAGAAGAAGGACGAGATTGCGGCCTTGCAGGTCTTCTACTCGGTGCCACACCAACGTCGGCTGCGCTACGACGACATCAAGGCGCTCGCGGATGCGATCAAGGCGCCACCGCTGTCGTGCACGCCGGAGCGGCTGTGGCACGCGTACGAGGTGCTGGAACAGAGCCGGGTGCGCGGCGCGTCCGGGCAGCGGCTGCTGACGGATCTGGTGTCGCTGGTGCGCTTCGCGCTGCACAAGGAGAACGAGCTGGTGCCGTTCGCCGAGGGCGTGAAGGCGCGTTTCGCGGCGTGGCTCGGACAGCAGGGCGCGCGGTTCACGGGCGAGCAGTTGAAGTGGCTGGAGATGATCCGCGAGCAGGTGGCGACGAGTGTCGAGATCACGATGGACGACTTCGACGAGGTGCCGTTCGTGCAGCAAGGCGGGCTCGGGAGGGCGCAGCAGGTGTTCGGTGGGAAGTTGGCGGAGGTGCTGCGTGAAGTGAACGAGGTGCTCGCAGCATGAGGGTGCCCTCAGTGCCGAACGGCTGGAAGGTAGTCAAGCTCCGCGATCTCGTCCGGATCGTTCGAGGTGCCTCGCCCAGGCCGAAGGGCGATCCGAGGTTCTTTGGCGGATGCATCCCGTGGGTGAGCATCCGCGACATCACCAGCGAGAAGGGGCGGACATTGCGCACAACCCGAGAGTTCGTCACAGAAGAAGGGGCGGCTCGCAGTCGGTTGCTCGCCGCTGGCACACTCGTACTGACGAACAGCGGGACGGTTTGTGTGCCGAAGTTCCTTAGTGTTGCAGGCTGCATTCACGACGGCTTCGTCGCGTTCCTGGATGTGCCGCACACAGTCTCTCTCAACTACCTCTTCGAGTACTTCAACTGGCTTCGCCCCACGGTTGTGAACAAGTTCCGCCAGGGCGTCACGCAGGTGAACCTGAACACAACGATCGTCGGCGACTTCGACGTGCCCTTGCCAGCGCTCGACGAGCAAGAGCGGATCGCCGCCGCGATCGACTCCCACTTCTCCCGCCTCGACGCCGCGACCGCGACGCTGGAGCGCGTGCAGCGCAACCTTGATCGCTACCGCGCCTCCGTGCTCAAGGCCGCCGTCGAAGGTCGCCTCGTCCCGACCGAAGCCGAACTCGCGAAGAAGGAAGGCCGCAGCTACGAACCCGCCTCCGTCCTGCTGAAGCGCATCCTCGCCGAGCGCCGCGGCCGCTGGGAGGAAGCCGAACTTGCCAAACTGATGGCCAAGGGCAAGCCGCCGACCGACGACCGGTGGAAGGTGAGGTACGAAGAGGCCGTCGCGCCGGACACCAATGGCCTGCCTGAACTGCCCGAGGGGTGGTGCTGGACATCGGTCGACGCTCTGCTCCGCGAGCCGCTTCGGAACGGGCACTCAGCCCGCGAGTCCAAGGATGGATCCGGCATCCGTACGCTCACCCTGTCGGCCGTCACGCTCGGAGACTTCTCGGCCGTCAACACGAAGGTGACGGTTGCGATCCCTGACAAGGTCGCGGATCTGTGGCTTCTTGCAGGTGACATTCTGGTCGAACGCTCGAACACGCCCGAACTCGTCGGTCTCTCCGCCCACTTCAGAGGCCCTGATCAGTTCGCGATCTTCCCTGACCTGATGATCCGTGTGCGCACGACGCCTCTGGTCGACGTCGAGTTCATCGCGGCCTTGCTGCGCGAGAATCGGGTCCGCTCCTGTTGGCGGCATCAGGCACAGGGAATCGCCGGGACGATGCCCAAGATCAGCCAAGACGTGATCGCGAAGACCATGCTTCCGCTGCCACCGCTGCGGGAACAGCAGCGCATCATCAGTGAGTTGTCCGCGCGCCTGTCGTCAGCAGACTCCGCCACGAAGGTAGTAGCCCTGTCTGAGACGCGTGTGCGGCGCCTGCGCCAGTCCATCCTCAATTGGGCCTTCGAGGGCCGCCTCGTCGACCAAGATCCGAGCGCCGCTCCTGAGCCGGCGACGATGAATCCCGCTACTCTGCGCCGTTCCGCTTCAACCGAACCCTCTGCTCGGAGGTGAGCCGTGACCAAGCCGACGCCCGAACCACCCAGGATCGAGGTGCGCCTGGAAGGGCCTGCTGTTCCCGGCCGGATCAGCGTGGACACCTTGACGGCCGTCGCCAAGGAGCTGCAGACGTCGCTGCGCCGGATGCTTGCCTCGCACCGCCGAGGCGGCGGCCGGTTCCCGACGGGCATCGAGCAGACCTGCGCGCTCGATCTCACCGCGTTCGCCAAGGGCAGTGCCGTGCTCACGTTCGAGTATGCGGGCCAGCGCGACCGCGACACCCTGCACGGTGACCCAGGCGTTCGAGTCGCCGAGGAGATGCTCGAAGCCATGCAGAAGGTGGAGTCGGGAGCCGCCGGCTGGGATGCGGGCCTTCAAGCTGGCGTTGTCGACGGCTGGGAGACGCTCGCCAGGCCGTTGGGTGAGGGGGTCGACGCGATCAGCATCACCCTTCTCGACGGCGAGCGGAGACGGTCGGCGCGGCTGACCCGAACCTTCCGACAGAACCTGCGCGGCACCAACGTTGGTCAGCCGCAGGTTGCCGAAGGGGAGATTGAGGGCGTGCTTTGGGAGTGCGACTGGAAGCAGCGCACCGCGCAACTGGACGAGGCCGACGGCAACCGGGTGCCACTGGTCCTGCCCGAGGGACTGGACGAGCGCGTCACGGAACTGCGTCGGCAGCGCGTTCGCGTGACCGGCCGCATCGAGCGCCTGAGCGGTCGTGCGATCCGAGCCACGGTTACCCAGGTCGCGCCAGCGCAGGTCAGCGTTGGAGTGCCTGATCCGCGATTCGGCGGCTTCTGGGAGAACCTGAGCGTCGACGAACTGGCCCGCAGGCAGGGAGTCGCGCCGGTGACGAACCTCGACTCGCTCGCCGGCGACTGGCCCGAAGATGAGTCCGTCGACGACCTCCTGGACATGGTGCGCGAGGTGCGTGGCGGATGACCGCGCTACTCGTCGACACGAACATCTTCTCGTTCCTGTTCAAGCGAGACTCGCGGCGCGACCTCTACGCGGAAGACCTGCTTGGCAAGCGATTGTGCCTTGCCTTCATCAGCGTGGCTGAGCTTCGCCTGTGGGCGATCGAGCACTCGTGGGGCCAGAAGCGCCGCGACTCCCTGGAGCAGGCAATGCTCGGCTACACGATCCTGGGGTTCGATAGCGAGACGGCATCGCGATGGGCGGAAGTGGCCGCTCATCAACGCCAGACTGGGCGCGATCAGAAGGACCGAGGGGACTGGTGGATCGCAGCATGCGCCTTGCGCCACAACCTGCCGCTCGTAACTCACAACTCGCGCCACTTCGTCGGCATCCCTCGGCTCCAGGTGATCACGCACGCCCCTGACTCGGCCCCATGACCGAAGCCAGCAACCGCCTCGTCCAGAAGCTCTGGAGCTACTGCCAGGTCCTCCGCGACGACGGCCTCAGCTACCAGGACTACCTGGAGCAGTTGACGTTCATGCTGTTCCTCAAGATGGCAGACGAGCGCGAGAAGCTCACCGGCGAGAAGCAGGCGATCCCGAAGGGCTATCGCTGGACCGACCTCGCCGGCGCGCAGATGGAGGGCAGCAAGCTCGAACTGCACTACCGCGAGACGCTGCGCGTGCTCGGCCTCGAGGGCGGCATGCTCGGCCTGATCTTTCGTAAGGCGCAGAACAAGATCCAAGACCCCGCGAAGCTGCGGCAACTGATTGTCGAACTGATCGGCAAAGAGGAGTGGCTGAACCTGTCGTCGGACGTCAAGGGCGACGCCTACGAGGGGCTCCTCGAACGCAACGCGCAGGACGTCAAGGGCGGCGCCGGCCAGTACTTCACGCCGCGACCGCTGATCGATGCGATCGTCGAGTGCGTGGTCCCGACACCTGGAGAGGTCGTCATCGATCCGGCGTGTGGGACCGGCGGCTTCCTGCTCGCCGCGCACACCTTCCTGGCCCGCACGTACAAGCTCGACAAGGCGCAGAAGAAGCACCTGCGACTGCACGCCCTGCGCGGAGTCGAACTCGTCGACGGTGTTTCGCGACTCTGCGCGATGAACCTGATGCTGCACGGCGTCGGGCCGACGCACGGGGACGGCGACGACGAGTGCGCTCCCCCGATCGTCACAGAGGATGCGCTGCGCAACGAGCCGAAGATCCACGCCGACGTGGTGTTGACCAACCCGCCGTTCGGCAAGAAGTCGAGCATCACGGTCGTCAACGCGGACGGCGACACCGACAAGGAATCGCTGACGTACAACCGGCCCGACTTCTGGACGACGACCTCGAACAAGCAGCTCAACTTCGTCCAGCACGTGAAGTCGCTGCTGAGGATCCACGGGCGCGCTGCGGTCGTCGTCCCCGACAACGTCCTGTTCGAGGGCGGCGCCGGCGAGGTCGTGCGCCGAAAGCTGCTGCACGAGTGCGACGTGCACACGCTGCTGCGCTTGCCGACCGGCATCTTCTATGCGCAAGGCGTGAAGGCGAACGTGCTGTTCTTCGACCGCAAGCCGGGCAGCGAGAAGCCGTGGACGAAGGTTGTTTGGGTCTACGACCTGCGCACAAACGTGCACTTCACGTTGAAGACGAAGCGCATGACCCGCGCCGACCTCGATGAGTTCGTCGCGTGCTACCGGCCGACGAACCGCAATCAGCGTCAACCGACGTGGTCGGAGACGTCCACGGCGGGACGGTGGCGCCCTTACGCCCTCGACGAGATCCTCGCCCGCGACAAGGTCAGCCTCGATCTGTTCTGGTTGCGCGACGAGAGCCTGGAGGACTCGGCGACTCTTCCCGATCCGCATGTCCTCGCGGCGGAGATCGTCGACGACCTGCGGTCCGCGCTGGAGCAGATCGAGAGCGTGCTCGTCGATCTGCCCCCGCGGCGAGTCGAGTGACTCCCCCGCGCCCGCACGTCACTGCACGTGCGATCGCATCCCGCGCGTGACCCCGATCGCCAGTGCGTGCGGACGCGCGGGCCAGGCATACGCGAACTGCCAGTACAGATCGCCGGTCACCAGCGGGACGTCCGGCAGCGGCGTCGTGAACGTGACCCGACCCACGGTGTCGGTGCTGCACGGGATCGCGACGGCGACCGACGCGAGGTTCAAGAAGCAGTTCGGCGCGCCGAGGACGCTCAAGTCGAGGCTGCCCGCGGCGGTCCCGAGCATCAGCACGGCGGGCTGACTCGGCGGGGCTGCGGTCAGCTGGACTTCGAAGAACTCGCTCCCGGCGTTCGGGTTGACGATCGAGCCGATCGTCCCCGGCCCGCACCCGATGCCGTAGGTCAGGTTCCACGCGTTCGGCGAGTACTGCATCGAGCGACCTTCGAGGGTGCGACCGCTGCGGGTGATGTAGAGGACCGGGAACTCGTGCCGTCTGCTGTCCCACGTGACGGCTGGGTGGTAGGACCCCGCCGCACCGCCGTTCACGTCGGCACTCTCGACGACGCCGCCGGTGTAGCCGAGGCGACGCACGAGAACGCTCGGACCGGCTGCCTCGGCGACGAGGCACCAGTGCGACCGACTGCTGCCGTCGTAGGCGAGGCCAAGCCGCGTCAGCTCCTGGTTCGAACGGCTGACGGCGACTCGGTGCGGCTGCGTGGTCGGCGTGCTGGCCCAATCGCCCCAGTCGAAGCGCTGGACGAGGACGTTGCGGCCGAAGTGCTGTCCGTTCAGCTCGGGCGTCACGTCCTGCAGCATCGCGACGACGTAGCGACCGTCCCAACCCTGCACGACCGGACGCACCTTGTCGCCGAGGCCATCCGGCCCGACTTGCGCGCTGCCCATCCAGCCGAGCGTGCCTGAGATCTTCGTGACGTAGACGTCGTAGTCGTCGACGGCGTCGGTGCGCGCTTGATAGGCAACGATCCAACCGGTGTCGCCCCAGCCGAGTTGACAGTTCACGTCGGGCGCCTCGGCGTCCTGGTTGGTCGCACTGACACGCACGCGCTGGTTCGTGAACCGACGCAACGTCGCGTCGAGTCCGACGCCCCAGATCACCGAGGTCGCGCTGTTCCCGAAGAACGGATCGGCTCGGTAGACCATCAACGCGGTCGTGCCCTCGGATGGGGACGGATGCGACGTTCCGCCGACCGACGGAAACGAGGCGTGCTCCGAACCCGGGTTGTGATTGTCGGCGAGGACGCCGCTGTTGGCGACGCGGTTGCCGCGGTCGTGGAAGTACGCGCGCATCCGGTTCTCGGTCGGCGAGTGTCGCCAGAACCCGATCACCCACCGATCGGCGCCGGGAACATAGGTCACGTCCGGCATCAACGAGTGCCACTCGGTCGTCACGTCGGAGTAGACGAGCCGCATGGAGACCGAGTCGCGCACGTAGACGTAGAGGTCGGTGTCGCCGACCGCCAACTGACGCGTGAATGCGATCGCCGTCTCCGGATCGGGGGACTCGTCCTCGCGATGCAACGCCGGAGTCGTCAGGACGAAGCTCGTGATGTACTGCACGGTCGTGCTGGTCAGCGGATCGACCGTGACCGGGAACGTCGCCGCAGCCATCCATGCACCGTCGACCGACAGTCGCACGACGCCATCCTCGAAGCTCGTCGTGATCGGCGTGCGACGGCCGCCCGCGTCGAACGCGAACGCCGCCCCGTAGCGCACGACCGACGTGCCATCCGCGTCGGCGAACTCCAGCGCGCCGTGTCGCGGTGCGACGTAGCGCTCGACCGGCGTCAGCCGCGTGTCGAAGCGGCCTTCGATCACGAGGTCACCGTCGGTGCCCGGCCGCCTCGCGACGACGAACGTCTGCTCGACGCCGTCGTCGCGGACGTCGTAGGCCTCGGTCACGCCGTCGAACCGGTACTCGTAGCGACGTTCGTCGTGCCAGTGCTGCGCCTCGCCGACGTCGGCGATCGGAACGCCGCCGGACGCGACGCGGAGCGTGGTCCACCGCAGCGGCGCCGCGTCACGGTTTCGACCCACCGCCGGGTGGAACACGAAGCCGTCGTGGAAGGAGACCTTGTAGTCGCGGCCCGCAGCCCACCGGCCATAGGCGCCGAGCTTCGCGTCGTCTCGTTGCGTGTGGATCGGCACGCGCCAGAACGCCGGGTCGTCGGACCACGCGCGGGCGAGCGTTCGATTCGGATCGTCGAGACCCTGAGCTGCCAGCAG
>JAEYTU010000671.1 GCA_023433825.1 Planctomycetota bacterium | reverse complement strand
GCGTCGACCTGCACGTCCCGGCGATCCGCCGCGTCTCGGGTGACGGCCCGCTCGGCGAGATCCGGCACGGGACCGAGACGGCGCGGATGTTCGTCGAGATCGATCTCCCCGAACCGCGGCTGTCGGTGCTGGTCCGCGGGCCCGACCCGGGCGACGTCGAACGCGAGATCCGACCGGTCGACGACGGCGGCGCGAATCGGATCGACTTCGAACTGCCGCGTTCCGACCGCGAGACCGGCTTCCAAAGCGGCACCTACGAGTTCCGTCTGCGCGACGCCGCCGGGAATCGATCGACGGAGCCGTATCGCGTGCGGCTGACGTTCGTCAGCGACGAACTCGGCGCACGCTTCGCACCGGTCGACGACGGCGCCGACCGCAATGCCGTGCTGCTCGAAGAACTGATCGTGACGAACGGCGGCGAAGCGCTGCTGCGGTTCACGTGCAATTCGCTGTACCGGCCAGTCGGCGCGACGTTGCGCAGCGTCGACGGCACCGGTGGGGCACGCACGGTCGAGGTCGTCGACGTCGTCGAGGGCGGTTGCACGGTCGTCGTCCCGACGCTCTCGGCCGGAGACTTCGACCTGACCGTCGACGTCGCCGAGATGTCGCGAACGTCGCGGCGACCGGTCACGCAACGCATCGCTGCGCGGCCCCAGCCGCCGCGGTTGCTGCTGCCGGCGACGAAGGACGCCCGCTACCTCAAGCAACTGATCGAACTCGACGTGCTGGTCCGCGACGACCAACGATTGCGGCTCGGCGCGGCGTGGCGGGTCGACCCGCCGCAGGATCTTCGGCTGCTGCAGGGACGCACGTGGTTCGGCGCGCCCGATTCACCGACGTTCCGCGATCTGCAGGGTGCCGGGCGAATGGACCTGACGCTGCGTTCCGGCGTCAACGTGCTCGCCGTCGAATGGTCGGACCCGTTCGGCCGCGTGGTCCCGGTGCTCGTCGGCGATCGGACGCCGGAGCGCTTGCGCCCCGATGGACCGTTCGTCGTCGCGCTGTTCCATCACAACGACGGCAACATCCGCGTCGAAGATCCCGAACTGCGCGTCGAGTTCGACCAGAACACACGTCTCGTGCTTCGCGCACCGTTGCCGTTCGTCGTCGGCGACGAGATCCGGCTGCAGATCGATCGCAACCCACTGCCGGTGGAAGCCGTCGAGTCGCTCGAGGAGTCGGCGTTGCTGACGTTCGTGCTGCCGTTCTCGCGGCTCGCGGCGGCGGCCGAGATCGCACACCTGACGGCCGACGACTTCGCCGAGCGGACGACGACGCTGAGTCTCCCGGCGCGGCTCGTCACGCCCGCCGGCGACTACGAACTGCGGCTCGAAGGTCGGACGATTCGCAGCAACTTGACCGACGTGCGGCTCGCGAACCTCGCACCGGTCGACCGTCGCCAGAGTCTGCCGGCGGTCGTGGCGGACATCGTGATGATCCCGGTGCTCGGTCCCGGCGCCGACCGTCACTTCGCCGATCCCGTCCCGATGGACGCACCCGATCGACGCGGCTTCCGGCCGCAACCTACGGTGGCCGTCGGCAGCCTCGGACCCGTCTATCTGCAGCGCGGCGAGATGACGTCGGCGCAGTACGTCGCGATCGTCGCCGCGTTCCTCGCCGATCCGCCGGTCGACGCCGAGCTCCGCCGCGCGCTCGTTCACCACGGCGATCCGCTCGGCGACGCGCGCTTGACGTCGACCGGATTGGTCCCGCACCGGTTCGCCGGCGACTACGCGAAGCTCGTCCAGCACGCCGCGGCGAACGGCGACCGTCCGGTCGTCGGCGTCGACTTCTTCCAGGCGTACACGTTGACGCGGCTCTGTGGGCTCGTCGTCTGTGGTCGCCCCGAACTGCTGCGATTGCCGCTCGGTGTCGAACTGGAGTGCGCCGCGCTCGGCGATCCGACGCCCGAATCGCCGCTGAACGGTCCCGCGCGCGTTCCAGGGCGGATGGGGATCGCTGCGCACCGCGCCGCGCGCTTGCGGATGACCGACCCGGCCGCGTGGCCGCCGACGGAGACCGAGTCGGCCGCCGCGGGGGACGTCGTCGACAACCAACCGATGTGGCTGCCGTTGTTCGCGATCGACTTCGGCGTCCGCGAATGGGTGCTCGACCTGCCGTTCGTCTCGCCGGACGAACGGACCTTGCTCGTCGAGTACCACGCGAATGCGCTGCGACACCTCGAGGTCGCACAGGCGTTGGCGCGCGGTGAAGTCGCCGGCGAACTCGGGCGGCGGCTGCTGCTGACCGGCACGGTCCGCGGCCTCGCGCTCGGCGAGACCGACGGACTGCTCGACGCGCGAACCGGCGCACGCGTGACCGAGCCCGACGGGCCGCTGCCGGCCGGCGTTCCCGGCGTCGTTCGAACTCTGTACCTGCGCCGCGACGGCCGCGGCCTGTTGCCCGACGAATGGGATCCGCATCTCGCGTCGACCGGTCTCCGGCTCGCCGGCGGGCGTGCGTTCGTCACCGAGGTGCGTGCGCGATGAGCCACTGGAGGCCCCAAGAGACACTTCTCGTCCCATCGCGGCCCGCGCGAGGTCGGCCTCCGCGCGCAGCGCGGAGGCTTTCGGGTTCGGGCCGGTCGCGGGCCGCGATGGGAATGCGCGCGACGTGGGTGTTCGTCCTGTTCGTCGCGGCGCTGTTCGGAGGCTGTCAGTCGTCGGGCGTCGCAGACTTTTCGGGACTCGCCGAGCGTGACCCGCTGCCGTACTCGGTGCTCGTGACCGGAGGGACGTTCGTCGTCGCGCCGAGCGACCGGCCGGACGCGCGGGCGCTCGACCGGACATACCGGCTCGAGGGCGAGGCGTTCCCGCTCGGCGCGATCGTCGACGTGCTGCAGCGCGCGCGCGTGTTCGTGCGGACCGAGCAGGACATGTCCGACGCGTTGTCGCGGCGCGCCGTTGCGTCGTTCCGCGATCGGCCGGAGGGCTCGCCGGAACGCGATGCCGCGCTGGCCGCGGCACGCGACGACGGCCACGACTTCCTGTTGGTGGTCGAACGGTTGCAGGACGGGCCGGTCGAGAAACTCGGCATCAACGGCCAGTGGCCGATCACGGCAGCCGTGTGGCTGATGCTCGGGCTGGGGCTCGTCATCCCCGACCACTCGTTCGAGTCGCGCGCGAACCTTCGCGTGTCGCTGCACGAGGCGCAGACCGGCACGGTCGTCCACGACACGGTGCTGAGCGGTGGTGCGGTCGATCTGTCGCTCGTCGAACGCACGGATTTCCTCGGCCTCGTCACGTCGATCCTCGTGCCGCCGTTCTGGGTCGGCGACGACGATCGACGCGTCGAGAACAACGTCCGCGACACGGCGACGCGGCGGCTGCTGGAGTCGACGGCGCGGCAACTGAAGTCGGTCGAGGTCAGCGAACGCATCGACGAGCGGATGCCGGCGCAGGTCGCGATCACGGCGCGCGGTGACGGCCATCTGGTCACGATCACGTCGCAGGAAGGACTCAGCTACGTCCGGATCCGGATCGATGGACGACCGCTCACCGGGGCGGAGTTCGACGCGTTCGCGGCGCGGCTGATGCGTTCGCAGGAACGGACGGGCGACGTGCTGCGGTACGCCGCCGAGCATCCCCGCTTCCCGTCCGGGCGGCGCGTCCAGGTCCTGCTGCAGACCGTCGCCGGGCGCGCGGCGTCGATCACGTTCGACCGGGAGAGCCTGTGACGCTGCTGTTGCCACCCGGACTCGACGTCGGCGCGGCGACACACACGGGTCGCGTTCGGACGAACAACGAAGACGACTTCCTCGTCTGGTCGCCGGCGACGGGGCAGGATCCGCAGCGCGGCGCGCTGTTCGTCGTCGCCGACGGGCTGGGTGGGATGGTCGGCGGCGCCGAGGCGAGTCGCACGGCCGTGCGCGGGCTGGCAACGCGCTTCGTCGCCGCGCAGATCGGGGAGCCGGTCGAACTGCGGATGCGCGAGGCGTTCGACGCGGCCTCGCGGGCCGTCGCCGAGGTCTCGCGGCAGCAGCCGCAGTTGCGCGGCATGGCGACGACGCTGACCGCGCTGCACGTCAGCGGCGATCGCTTCGTGCTCGGGCACGTCGGCGACTCGCGGTGCTATCGGCTCCGCAACGGCCGACTCGAGGTCCTGACGACGGACCACGTGCTGCAGCAGGGTGGGCATCACCTGACGCGGTGCATCGGTGCCGGTCGCGAGCAGGAGAACGCCGACATCGCGTCGGACACGTTGCGCCCCGGGGACGTGTACCTCCTCGCGACGGACGGGCTGTGGAACGTGCTGACGGCGGCGACGATCGTGCAGGCGCTGCAACGCAACGAACCGATCGCAGCGGCCGTCGAGCTCGTTCGTGCGTCGCATCAGGCGGGGGGGCCGGACAACTGCACGGCGGTCGTCGTCGGCATTCGCCGCCGGCCGGCGGACGACCCGCGGCGTGCAGTCGAGATCGCGCCCGAGGAACCACGGCTCGGCCCCGAACGACTGCAACCCGGCGCCGATCTGCGCACGCCGCGCTGGCCGTGGTTGCTGCTCGCGGTCGCGATCGTGCTGCTCGCCGTGTCCGGCGCGAAGGAGTTCCTCGGCTTCGACGTCTTCGCCGAGTGGCTTCGCCGCGCGCGTTGACAGCTACCAACTTTGCAGGGGGAAGTGAAACAAAGGTGCCAGGCACCTTTGTTTCACTTTGCGCGACGCGGCGAGGCCTTGCTCGCTTCGTGACGCCTCTGCACGATGCGGCGCCCACGCCCTGGACACGCCGAGCGACCGAAACCCGCGCATGACGAAGAAGCTCCAACGCAAGGTGGCACCGGCACGTCCGGCCGCCGCCACCCTTCCTGCGACGACGAGCGAGAAGCTGCCGATGTTCGGGGGTCGGCGGATCACGCAGAACGTGCTGACCGAGTTCACGACGCAGCTGGCGGTGCTGCTCGACGCGGGCATCCCGGTCACGAAGTGTCTGCGGATCCTCGAAGGCCAACTTCCGCCGGGCGCGATGCGCCGCACGCTCGCGACGGTCGTCGAGGACGTCGAGAGCGGCACGTCGCTGTCCGAAGCGCTCGCGAAGCACCCCGCCGTGTTCGATCGCCTCTACACGAACATGGTCCGCGCGGGCGAAGCCGGTGGTGTGCAGGACGAGATCCTGCATCGCCTCGCCGGCTTCATGGAGAAGGCCCAGGCGATCAAGAACCGCGTCCGCAACGCGCTCGCGTATCCGGTCATGGTCATGGCCGTCGCCGTGCTCGTGCTCGTGCTCGTGTTCGTGTTCGTGATCCCGCAGTTCAAGGAGATCTTCATCCAGCAGTTCGGCAACCTCGAGGAACTGCCGACGATCACGCAAATCGTCATCGCGATCGGTGAGTACCTGCAGAGCTACTGGTGGGTGTTCGTCGTCGCCGCGCTGCTGATCGTCGTGACGCATCGCGTGCTGCTTGCGAAGTCGCACGGCTACCGGCGCGGACGCGATCGAATGCTGATGCGGCTGCCGGTCTTCGGGACGCTGGTCAACAAGTCGCTCGTCGCGCGATTCTCGCGGACGTTCGGAACGTTGATCCAGAGCGGTGTGCCCCACCTCGAGGCGCTCGACATCGTCGGTGGATCGGTCGGCAACGTGCCGATGGCCGAATCGGTGCGACGAATCCACGCCAGCATCAGCGAAGGCGCGGGGATCGCCGTGCCGATGGGGCAGAGCGGGATCTTCGACGACGTCGTCGTCAACATGGTCGACGTCGGCGAGCAGACCGGCGAACTCGACCGGATGCTCGGCAAGATCGCGGACCGCTACGAGGCCGACGTCGACCGCACCGTCGACACGACGTTCAAGATCATCGAGCCGATCCTGCTCGTCGTCATGGCGGGCATCGTCGGTGTGATCGTGTTCGCGCTGTTCACGCCGTTGCTGAAGCTGATGGACAAACTCGGCGCATGACGCTGCGCCGGTGGTTGCTGCTGTGGATCGTCGGCGGCAACTTGCTGGTGCTCGGCGCGCTTCAGGTCGTCGCCGTCTACGTCTACCGGCAGAGCCTGCCCGGCCAGTACGCGATCTACGAACGCTACGTCGCGCTGCTGCTCGCCGATGCCTACGACGGCGAACGGCGCGCCGTCAGCACGACGTGGATCGGCAAGGCACTGTCGATTCCCGATCTCGACACCTGGTGCCGCGACATCCTGATCTCGACCGGTCGTGGCGACTCGTCCGGCAGCTACTCCGATCTGAATCCGCTCGGCGCTGCGCATCGCGACGCCGACTCGTTCCCGATCGTCGCGATCCAGACCGGGTTGCAGCAGGCGCTCGAACGGCGCGAGACCGTTCGCGCGGCGGGCGGGTTCTGCGTTCCGGTGCAAGCCGGTCCCGAGGCCCTCGCTGCCGCGTGGTACGTCCCGATCGATCAGCAGGCGCCGATCGGCATCGCGATGTTCGCGATCTGGCTGACCGCCGGGCTGATGTTGTTGGCGTTCGTCACGTATCGCGTCGAACGCCAAGTCGTGCAGCCGCTCGGCCGACTGACCGAGATCGCGGCGCGTTTCGGATCGGGCGATCAGACCGCGCGCGCCGAGGCCGATGGAGCGTCGGAGGAGATCCGACTGCTCGCCGAGTCGTTCAATCGAATGGCGGTCAAGGTCTCGGGTCACACGCACGAACTGCAACTCGCCGTCGCCGAGGCGACCGATCAGGCGGCGAAGCGCGAGCGCGCGCTGCTGACGTCGTCGCGGCTCGTCGCGATCGGCACACTGGCGGCCGGGATCGCGCACGAGATCAACAATCCGATCGGCGGGATGACGAACGCCGTGCGTCGTC
>JAEYTU010000668.1 GCA_023433825.1 Planctomycetota bacterium | reverse complement strand
TCGACCAGGCCGGCCCCGTCGCCACGCGCGGGCTCGCGCGCTGGAACGGAACGACGTGGGCGCCGCCGCCCGGCGGCATCCCGGTTCACACACAGCAACACGAACCCCGCATCCTCTGCATGCGGTCGTCGCCGAGTGGCCGCCTCCATATCGGCGGCGAGTTCGAGCGGATCGGCGGGATCGCCGCGGCGAATGTCGCCACCTATGACGCGACCTGGCATCCGCTCGGCGCCGGTACCGATCGCACGGTGCGCGCCTTCGCCGAGGACGCGACCTCCCTCTACGTCGGCGGCGACTTCGACCGCGCTGGCGGGGTGCTTTCGCGTGGGCTCAGCCAATGGAACGGCACGCAATGGCAACCGCTCGCCGGTGGCGGCCTGACTGGCCCGAGCGGGTTCGCGCAGGTATTCGGACTCCTGCACTACGCCGGCGCGCTGTACGCCGCCGGGAGCCTGAACACGGCTGGCGGTGCAGCCGTCGAAAGCATTGCGCGATGGGACGGCGTGCAGTGGTCGTCGCCAGCTCACGGCATCGCGAACACCCCCGGCTTCGCCGCTCTGGCTCGCGCGCTGACCGAGTGGCGCCAGCAACTGATCGTCGGCGGGGACTTCACGCGCGTCGGCCCCTCGCTCGCCCCGGGTTCGGCGATCGTCAGCCACAACCTCGCGGCTTGGAACGGAGCTCATTGGTCGGGCATCGGAAAGGGACTCGGCACCGACGGCGACGTGCTTGCAATGACCGAATGGAACGGCGGACTCGTCGTCGGCGGCCGTTTCCCACTCGTCGGCGGCCAGTTCGCGCCCGGTCTCGGCTGGTTGCGCAACGGTGAATTCCGCTGGCTCGGCGCGTTCGACGGCCCCGTGCTCGACGCCGTCGTCCATCGCGGTGATCTGATCGTCACCGGTCAATTCCGCCTCGTCGGCAACGTCGCAGCGCACCAGATCGCGCGCTTCGACGGCACGCAATGGTCACCGATCGGCGTCGGCGCCGGCGAGTACTGCGCGTGCGTCTATCAGGACCAACTCTACGTCGGCGGCATCGGCTCGCCCCGGCGCTGGACCGGGACGACGTGGCAGGCGTTCGGCATCCCGTTCGGCGGCGCCGTCACAGCAATGGTCGTCCATCAGGGCGCGCTCTACATCGGCGGCAACTTTCAAGGTGCCGGCGCGCCGCCGAACCTCGCGCGATGGGACGGAGCGACGATGACTCCGGTCGGAACCGGTGTGAACGACTACGGCGTCGGCGCGCTCGCCAGCTACGGCAGCGATCTGATCGTCGGTGGCACGTTCTCGCGGGCCGGCAGCGCTCCTGCGCGCAATCTCGCCGCGTGGGATGGCGTCGCATTTCGCGCGCTCGGCGGCGGCATCCCCGGCTCCGCCGTGCACGCGCTGGCAGTCCTCGGCAACGACCTGTGGATCGGCGGCGACCTCGGTCAGATCGCCGGAGCAACGGAGAACCGCTACGTCGCGACGTGGAACGGCACCGTCTACACGCTGCCGGGGCGCGGCCCGACGAGTTCGGTGCTGACGCTGCACGCGGACCCGGTTCGCAGACAGGTCTATGCCGGCGGCTGGTTCTATGAATGCAGCGGTCGACCGGCGTGGAACCTGTGCCGCTACGACGCGCCGCCGGTCTGGCAGGACCTCGGCTTCGGCAGCGACGGTGGCAATCGTCCGCAGCTGACGGGTGACGGACTGCTGCGTGCGCCGTCGACGCTGACGATTCGGCTCGCCGGTGCGCCGGCGTCGACGCTCGGCGCCCACGTGATCGGAATGTCGCACGCGGACCTGCCGCTGTTCGACGGCGTGCTCGTGCCATTCCCACAGGCAACGCTGGGTTTCGTCGCCGACTCCAACGGCGGAACGACTCTGTCGTGGCCGATGCCGACTCCGGTGCTCCCCGGCACGCAATTGCTGTGGCAGTGCCTGCTCCTGGATGCGCGTGCACCCCTCGGCATCGCGATGTCGAACGCGATCCGACAGTTCGCTTGGTGACCCACGAGACAGACCATGAAGACGACACGAATGTCCCTCATTGCCGCGACCATCTTCGTTGCGGCTGCCTCAGACGTGCGCGCACAAGGTGCCCGAGTGTTGTGGTCGAACCCGTGGTCCAACGCGGCGACCGTCGCCAGCCACGTCTGGACCAATCCGGCCGCCGACGTCGAAGCCGCCGACGACTTCGACCTGAACGCGACGATCACACGCGTCGTCGTCGACGCGAACGGCTGCTCGTCGTGCACGCCACCCGTCGTCGCCGGCGCGACGGTGCGCTTCTACCAATGGAGCCAAGGCGACGTCGGCGCGTTGCAGCACCAGGTCTTCGTCGCAGCGGGGTCGCCGGCATTGAGCTATCGAGTCAGTCAGCCCGAAACGGTCGACATCACGCTGCCGTCGCCGTTCGTCGCGACCGGGAAGCACTTCGTCTCGGTGCAGTTGCACTTCGTCGGCGGCGGTTACTGGAACGTCTGGGTCGGCAACTGGGGCAATCCGACGCTCGCATCGGTGAAGGTCCGCGACCGACTGGGATCGGGGCTCTGGACGACACCGACCGTGTACCCGTGGCCGAGTCCGCAAATCATCGGCGATCTGACGTTTCAGCTCTGGGGCGTGCCGCGGGGCAGCGTCGGTGAACCGGCGATTCCGTGCACGACATGGTCGCCGCTGGCACTCGACGGGCCGCCCGGCAACTCGACCAGTCAATTGCGCGACGTGAAGGTCCTCGCCGTCGACGACGTCTGGGCCGTCGGACACTCGCAGGTGCCGAACGGTCCCAACACCGACAGTTTCACGACGGTCGTTCATTGGGACGGTGACGACTGGACGCACGTGCCGAGCCCGAGTCCGGGCCCGGCGCCGGGGCTCGTGAACTGCCTGCTGTCGGCCATCGACGGCACCAGCAATCGAGACTTGTGGGCAGCCGGAACGTTCCACACGGTCGTGCCCGGTGGCTGGGTCGGACAGCAGGTCTTCGCGATGCACTGGGACGGCACGCGCTGGAGCGTTCCGGCCGGACTGCCATTGCCGAACACGAGCGTCGGCGCCGGAATCAGCGGCTCTCAGATCCACGACGTGAAGTCGATCGCGTCGAACGACGTGTGGTTCGTCGGCGACTGGCTCGACCTGACCTCGCCAAGCCATCCGATCACGATTCGGCCGGGACTGCTGCTGCGTTGGAACGGCGGCAGTTTCGAACAGACGATCCTGCCCGTCGTCACCGGCGTCGGCCACCAGTACCTCAATGCCGTCGCCGCGTCCCGCACCGACGACGTGTGGGTCGTCGGCGGTGCCGGGGTCCCGGGCAACCTGCCGGGTTCGTCGGTGCCGGTCGTGTTCCATTGGAACGGCAGCAGCTGGACGCATCGCCCGTTCATCGCGCCGCCCGGCAGCGTCAATCTCTACGACGTCGAGGTCGTCGCGCGGAACGACGTGTGGGTGTTCGGGCTCGCCACCGTCCAGATCCCGACGCCGACGACGACCCGCTTCCTCGCGCATTGGGACGGTGCCAACTGGACGCTGTTGCCGGGGCCGCCGGCCGGCATTGCCGGAAAGGTGTTCGCCGCGAACGACATCTGGTCCGTCGGGGCAGCCGTGTGGCACTTCGACGGCACGACATGGACGCAGAAGCACGAGTTCGGGAATGCGCTGGGTGCCAGCCTCTCGGGCGTCGACGCCATCGCACCGTGTCAGCTGTTCGGCGTCGGTGGCCAATCACGCGTCGGTCGGATTGCACCCTTCGCGGCGCGACAGGATCACGCGCAGCTCTGGCGAACGCGGACGCGGCTCTCGCTGCTGCCCGAACGCACACCCGGCTCACTGCAATCGCTCGGCTCCGTGCGTCCCGGTGCCACGGTGTCGGTTGGGATCGACGACCCCGGTCGTTGGTTCCCCGGGACGCAAGCGACGACGTTCTGGTGGGCGACGCTTCGGCTGTTGCCGACGCCCGTCACATTGCCGTTCGGCGGCCGGAGCGGCGGCGTCGGCGAGTTGTTCGTCGACCCGGCGAGTCCCGGGTTCGTGACGGGTCCGGTGGCGTGGCGCGCCGGTCAGGGCAGCGCCGTGCATGCGTTCGCGATGCCGGCCGACCCGACCCTGGTCGGCGTCGATCTGTTCACACAAGGCCTGATGCTCGACCCCGCCCCGCCGATGACTGCCATGTGGACGAACGGGCTGGATCTCCACGTCGGTTGGTGAGCGAGGCGTCGCGCGCGCGGGTGGCCGACGTCGTGCACGCCGCGTAGGCTGCGACTCGCCGTTCCACAGCGGCCGAAGGCACACCGATGACGAGGTACACGAAGCGGGATCTGCGGGCGGCCGACCTGTTGGCATTGGTCTTCGTCGGACTCGGGTTCGCCTTGCTGTTGGTTGCCGTGATCTCGTCCGCTTCGGGGAAAGGGGGCGAGGGCAGCCCCGTGCTCTGGATCGTCGCCGGCGCGTGCCTCGCGCTCGGCACGGCGTTGCACTTGAAAGTCCGGGAGCTCGTCAGGAACAAGGGGCGCGAGCCGGAGGAGTATCCCGGCGTGCCGGACTGAGTAGCCCCCCCGTCGCGACAGGAGTTCGACCACAGGCTGCGCACTGTCCCCATGAACAAGCACGACTTCCTGTGGCTCGCACTGAAGATCACCGGCCTCTACCTGATCACCGAGGGCGTGCTGCAAGCGCCCGTCGCGATCGTCGAAGGCGAACTGGACAACGTGCTCCACACCGTCCTTCCGATCGTGGTGGGCGGGATCTTCCTCGGGATCCGAGCATCCGGAACCACGTCTGTCGAGAGCACGCACGCGCCGAGTTCGATCACCCGAAGCGACCTGCTCTGGTTGATCTGCAAAGGCGTCGGGCTCTGGTGGACCATCCAATCGTTGCCCGCCGTTCCGTTTGCCATCTTGACGTTCGTCACGGGCAACACACCGGACGTCTGGACGTTGGTCACCATAGGGAGTGGGCTGATCATGGGACTTTGGTTGCTGTGTTCCGATGCACTGCCGCGATTTGTCTCGCGGCTCGACAAGCCCGCAAACAGATGAACGTCGGAGTCGCGTCACAGCGGAACGATCGATCGGATCACCGACGACTCGAGTTCTGATGTCGTTCGACCTTCACGTGCTGCTGCCCGACGACACTCTGCCCACGACGGCGGAGTGGCAGGTTCACATCGATTCGCTCGGGTGCGACGTCCAACTCGATCCGACACTGGATCTGTCCGTCGCGTCGGGGTTCTCGCCGGCCACGATCCGTGGGCGACGTTCGGGATTCGAGATCGGCGTCGAGACGGCAGACTCGTGGATTGCTGGCGACGAGCGCCGCCGATCACTGGCAGCGCCGGCGAGCCGAGTCGTGACGTTCACGTGGGGCGGCCGTCTCGCCGAGTGCGCGTGCGCGATGGCCGCGGCCGCGGGACTCGTTCGTGGATGGTCGGCCATCGCGTACGACCCGCAGGACGACTGCTCCCTCGATCTCGAAGCTCTGATCGACGCGTTCGGTGCATGCCTGCCCGATCTGTGACGACGCCGCGACTCGCGGATACCGGATCCATGGACGACGACCCTCACCACCCGATCCTCGACCGGCCGTACGAGTACGAGATCGCCGACCTTCGCTATCACGTCGGCCTCGATGGCTCCGAGCCCTTCCTCGACCTGACTCTCGTGCTCGGGCCGACGTCGCGCCGGCTTCGATTCTGGTCGCCGCAGAACCTGGCGATCGAGCCCGGATTTCCGGCGTCCACCGGCGGGATGGTCATCCTCGACATCCGTGCCAGACAGCTCGACGGTCTCAACGTGCAGGTCGCCGACTGGGAGGCGTCGAATGGCACGATCACGTTCTTCGCGCGCGACGTCGTCGAACTGCACACGAACGCGGCGGACTGACGCGCCACTCGAATCCGACGAGCCGTTCGACCGCGCACCTGCGTTCGCGGAAACTCCCGCACCCCCGAATCCCACGGAACCGTCATGCCCAACACACTGACCTTCCACCGCGTCTTGCGCGCGCCGCCCGAACGCATCTATCGCGCGATTCTCGATCCCCAGGCCCTCGTCAAGTGGAACCCGCCGAACGGCTTCACGGCGACGGTCCACCATCTCGACGCAAAGGTCGGCGGCACGTTCCGGATGTCGTTCACGAACTTCTCGACCGGTCACAGCCATTCGTTCGGCGGCAAGTACCTCGAGCTCGTCCCGAATGAACGCATCCGCGCGACCGATGTGTTCGACGACCCCAGCCTGCCCGGCACGATGGAGACGACGTTCACGCTGAAGAAGGTCTCGGTCGGAACCGAACTGACGATCGTCCAATCCGGCGTGCCGGACGCGATTCCCGCCGAGGCGTGCCACCTTGGCTGGCAGGACTCGCTGATGTTGCTCGCGAAGCTCGTCGAAGCGGAGGTCCCGGACGCATGACGCGCAAGTCCACCACTCGACGATCACCCGCGAAGCGACCCGCACCCGACGCCGACGCCGACGCGTCCCGCCAGATCGACGAGCGGATCGAAGCACTCGACGACTGGCGCGGCGCAACGCTTTCGCGAATGCGCGCGCTGATCCTCGAAGCCGATCCGGCGATCGTCGAAGAGTGCAAATGGCGCGGGACGCCGACCTGGTCACGTGACGGCATCGTCTGCACCGGAGAGACCTACGCGAAAGTCGTGAAGTTGACGTTCGCGCACGGCGCGAGCCTCGCGGATCCGTCGAAGCTCTTCAACGCGAGTCTGGACGGCAACACGCGCCGGGCGATCGACATTCGCGAAGGCGAGACCGTCGACGCCGCCGCGTTCAAAAAGCTCGTCAAGGCGGCGGTGGCGCGCAATCGAGCGAAGGCGAAGGTCGCCAAACCCGCGCGCTCCACCCATGCCGCAGCCGACGCCGGACCGAAGCTGCTGTCCGGCGGCAATCCGCAGATTGCGAAGGGCGACGGCGACGCGCCGGTGCAGGCGTACATCGCGGCGATGCCCGGCTGGAAGCACGACATCGGTCGTCAGCTCGACACGTTGATCGACCGCACGATCCCCGATGTCCGAAAGGCCGTCCGCTGGAACTCGCCGTTCTATGGCATCGAGGGCCAGGGCTGGTTCGTCTCCGTTCACTGCCTGACGAAGTGCGTTCGGATCACGTTCTTCCGCGGCACATCGCTGCGCCCCGCGCCGCCAGTCTCGTTCAAGGCCGAGGGCGTGCGCAGCGTCGATGTGTCAGTGGGCGAGTTCGACGAGGCGCAGATGGAGTCGTGGGTGCGTCAGGCGGCTGCGCTCCCCGGCTGGATTCCGTAGCGCGCGCACGCCCGATGACGTTCCACGCAGACCGAACGATCCCCGCATCGCCGGCGGCAGTCTTCGCCGCAT
>JAEYTU010000662.1 GCA_023433825.1 Planctomycetota bacterium | reverse complement strand
GTGCCGTAGAGCGTGCGTTGCAGTTGCGTCGGCCGGACGGGATCGGTCACGCGGAACTCGACCGGTCGCGTGCGTCCGTCGGTGACGAGCAGACCGCCCCGCAGCGAAGCCCCGCCGTCGAACGCAGCCACCGCCAGGAACGCGAGACAGAGGTTCGATTCGGGGTCGGCCAAGGCGCCGTCCTTACCGCGGCGCGATGCGCCGTGCCAGCGTCGCATCGGCGTAGGATCCGCGCCGCGCCATGAACCACTTCGCCGTCGTCGCCGTGCTCTCGGTCGTCTCGCATTCGCTCGCAGCGCAGGGGACCGCGGCGCGCAAGGTCGACTACCACGCCGAGATCGTGCCGTTGTTGCGCAAGCACTGCGTCTCGTGCCACGGGCCGAAGAAGCAGAAGGGCGACCTGCGGCTCGACGCACCGGAGCATTGGACCGGATCGCACTTCACGGACCTCGTGCGGCCGGGTGCGCCGGACGAGAGCGAGCTGCTGCGTCGGTTGACGTTGCCGCTCGACGACGACGAGCGAATGCCGGCCGACGCCGATCCGCTGCCGGCGGGCGACGTCGCGACGTTCCGACGTTGGATCGAAGAAGGGGCGACGCGCCCGGCGACGGCGGCGGTCGCTCGGCTGCCAGCGCTCGACGCGGCCGGTGCGGCGGCGCAGCGGAACGCGCTCGCGGCGCTGCGCGAGATCGGTGCGCACGCGGCGACGCTCGCCGAAGGCGACGCGGCCGTCGACGTCAACCTCGGGTTGCTCGGCGCGCGGTGCGGCGACGCGGCGTTGGCGCGGCTCGCGGGGCTCGAGACGTCGCTGTTGTGGTTGAGCCTCGCGCGCACGGCGGTGACGGACGACGGCGTCGCGGGGTTGCGCGCGTTCGGCGAACTCGAGCGGTTGAACCTGTCGCGGACGAAGGTCACGGCGCGCGGCGTCCGTGCGTTGGCCGCTGCGCCGAAGCTGACGGTGCTGAACCTGTTCGGCAGCGCAGTCGGCGACGACGCGGTCGATGCGCTCGCCGCGATGCCGGCGTTGCGGCGCGTGTACCTGTGGCAGTCTGCATTCACGGCAACCGGCGTCGCCGAGTTGCGCAAGCGGCGGCCGGACGTCGTCGTCGACTTCGGAGTGGGAAAGTGAAACAAAGGTGCCAGGCACCTTTGTTTCACTTCCCCCGGCAAAGCTCGATCGCGCGCGCCAACTCCGTGTCCGAATCACCGACCAGGTCACCGGGCGCGAGTGAAATGAAGGTGCCAGGCACCTTCGTTTCACTTCCCCCGGCAAAGCTCGATCGCGCGCGCCAACTGCGTGTCCGAATCACCGACCAGGTCACCGGGCGCGGGCGGGCAGACGACGTCGGGGGACACGCCGTTGCCTTCGAACAGCTTGCCGTCGGGACGGAACGACGCCATCGACGACAGTTGGAGCTCGACGCGCGAACGATCGAGGCGATACCCCTGCGCGCGGCCGCTGCCGCCGCTGGTCGCCGTGCCGACGAGCTTGACGTTCGGCCGCGTGCGCAGCGCGGCGACGAAGATGTCGGTCGCCG
Organism: Planctomycetota bacterium; assembly: GCA_023433825.1. Classification (GTDB taxonomy): domain Bacteria; phylum Planctomycetota; class UBA1135; order UBA1135; family UBA2386; genus JAEYTU01. The sequence goes on along the minus strand of JAEYTU010000662.1, from coordinate 2,084 downwards.
AGAAGCACCCGTCGTCGATCAGAACGACGACCGGCTTCGCGTAGGTGTAGGCACGCGGATTCGTCCGGCGGTCCAACACCAGGAAGTGCCACGGCGAGAACGCGTCCGCCGGCGGCGTCCACTCCGGCTCGAACGTCGCGACGAACCGTTCGATCGCCGCCCGCTGCGCCGCGTCGAACCCCGACCAGTCCGCCGGGCGCAGGTAGCGGTCCGCGAGCGCGTCACCGCGTTCGAGCGTCTCGGCGCGAACCGTCGCGCGCAGCACGGCAGCGACGTTGACGACCTGCGGCCCGTCGGCCTCGGCGAGCAGGTACGGAAACAGGCGAAGCAACGCGTCGCGCGATCCGCCACCGTTGCCGCGAACGTCGATCACGAGGCCGCGCGTGTCGGCGAACGACGCCATCGCCGCGTCCAACCGGGCGAGGAACGCCGCGTCGGACTCCATTCGCGGGATCCGCAGGTAGCCGATGTCGCCGTCGAGCCGGCGCGTCGACGAACGCGGCCACTCGCCGTAGATCGGCGCGCGAGCCGCGACGTCGAGTTCGACCTCGCGCGTCCCGGCCGCGCCACGCAGCGTGACCTTCACCTTCGCCGCCGATGGCAGGCGCAGCGTCTGCCGCAGCGATCCGAGCATGCGCAGCCCGCGCTCGGCGTCGCGCTCGACCATCGTCGCAGACCCCTGCGTCGAACGCGCCCGCGCCGCCGCGAGCCACCGCTCGAGCGGCACCGAGTCGATCGCCTCGACGAACGGATGCGCAGCGTCGACGAGTCCCGAGCGGTCGGCGCGGAACGCAGCGTGCCCACCATCGACGCGCTGCACGAGGAACGGCAGGAAGCCATCCGTCGACTCCGGTGCGCGCACTCGCAGTCGCGAATGCCCGTCACCGAGCGCGCGCAGGATCGTGTCGACCTCGCCGGCGAACGTCGCGCGGTCGACGCCATCCGTCGCCGATCGCAGCCGTTTCCGCGCGGCCGCGAACTTCGCGTCGAGATCGACGTCACGCAGCGCGCGGTACGCATAGCGCGTGTCGATCAGTTCGCGGAGCTGCGCGAGATCGACGTCGACCTGGTCCAGGGACAGGAGCGCCTCCGTGCCGTCGGGACCGGTGCCACCGCGATTCGCCTGCCAGAGGAGGCGCCGGTTGTCGGCCGTCATCGGGACGTTCTTGCGCGTGATCACGTCGCCACCCGCAACCGATCGCAGCTTCAAGTCGACCGTGTCGCCGACCGGCGTCCCGATCGCGTCGAGCAGCGCCGGCAGATCCTCGGTCAGGCGCTTCCACCACGATTCGCCGCACAGCCGGTGACTCTCCGCGACGAGGTGTTTCCCGTCGACGCCGGCGATCGCATCGAGGACGAACCACGTGTCGTCGTCGACCTGCACGTGCAGCGCGTCGCGCACGAGCTTCATTCCGCGGAACGGCGAGATCGCGGGCCCGTTCGGCGAGACACCTTGCGCGGCGAGCACGCCGAGCGGGACAGCGGAGAGCGTCAGGAACGCGATGGCGACGACGACGATCGAACGTTTCATGGCTGGGTACCTTCCGGTTGGGGACTCGAGATCCGCGGTCCGCGCGGCGCGACGACCGACGGCGACGCCGCGTGTGCGCGGCGCGAGTCGACGACGAGACCGACGATCGCGGCGATCGGTCCGAGGACGAGCGTGGCGCCCGCCCAGAATCGGCCGACGACCACGGCGGCGCCGCTGCGCACCAGCCGCCGGTGAATTCCGAACGCGAGCACGATCGACAGCACGACGTTCGCGGCGAGCAGCCACGTGCGCCGTCCGTCGGCGACCAGGTGATCGAGGAACGGCGAACGCGCCGCCGTCGCACGATCGACACCGTGCGCCACGAGCGTCAGGACGGGCGGTCGGAGCATCGACGTCGCGACGATCCCCGCGGCGAGAGTGATCTCGGTCGCCGTGCGCGGCGCATAGTCGTGCTCGAACACGACGTGGTCCTCGGCGTCGACGACCTGCGCGAGCCCATCGAGTTCGACGTCGTGGAAGCGCACGCGGAACGGCGGCGTCCGCGACTTCGAACGATCGTCGGGTGCGACCTCGGACTTCGCCCATTCCGGCG
>JAEYTU010000644.1 GCA_023433825.1 Planctomycetota bacterium | reverse complement strand
TGCCGGAATTGCTCGGACCTTCGACTGCTGCGGACGGGCCGTGCGGCGTCATCGCCGACGAGACCGTCGAAGCTCTCGCGAGCGCGCTGATCGCGCTCGCGCGTTCACCGGAACGCCGCCAAGCGCTCGGCGCAGCCGCGTCGGCGCGCGTGCGTGGGCCGATGGACCCGGTTGCCGCCGCGGTTCGCTTTCGCTCGCGCGTCGAGGCGTCGTGGCGCAGCTGACGCCGGCCGACCGGGCGACGCTGGCATCCTGGCACTCGGCTTGCGATGCGGCGCCCGGCAGGTTGCCACCCGGAGTCGAGCCGGTGCAGACCCGCTGGATCCGGTCGGTCGGGCGCGGGCGTCTCCCGCACCTCGGCGCGGTGTTCGTCAAGGTGATGGGCTTCCCCCGTGCGAAAGACCGACTGCGCTACCTGCTGCGAGCCCTCCCCGCCGTGCACGAGGCGCGTCTCCTGAATCGGATCGCCGAGTTCGGCGTCACCTGCCCCGAGGTCGTCGCCGTCTTCGCGCGACGACGGCGCGGGATCCCAGCGTTGTCGGTGCTCGTGACGCGCGCCCTCGACGTCGACACGCGGACGGCGAGCACCGACGAACGTGCGCGGATCGCCGCGCGCCTCGCGGATGCCGGTGTCTTCCACCCGGATCTCAACGTCGGCAACTTCGTCGTCACGCGCGACCGCGGCGTCGCCGTGTTGGATCTACAATCCGCACGAATTCGTCGCGCACCGTTGCATGCTGCCGCGCGCGTCCGAATGGCTGCGAAGCTCGTCGCCGACGACCCGTCCGAGGAGTGGCCCGACGCACTTGCGGCGAGCGGTCTCGTCCGCCGCGACGAGGTCGCGAACGTGCTCGCGGGCGCAACTGCCATGCAACGCGACGCCGTCGTCGGGCGTGTCTCGCGCTGTCTGATGCAGAGCACCGAATTCGAACGTCGCCGGACGTTCCGTGGCGTGTTGCACCGTCGTCGATCGGCTCGCGAAGGCGGGACGTGGATCCACGGCGATGCGTCTCTCGTGCACTGGTGGATCGGCGATCGCGCACGCGAAGTGCTCGACGGTCACCCTCCCGTGCTCGGCGCGCTGTTCCGGAAGTCGTGGTGGCTTCCCGGTTCGCACTCCGTCTATATTCCTGACTCGTCAGCAGCTGCGGAGTTCACGCCGATCTCCCGTGGTCTGCAAGAAGGGTATCGACGGTTCCAAAGGCTACGAAACGGCATCGACGGCCCTTCCGAGTAAGAAGACTCTGCATGGCTCTGCCCCAGAACGGCGCCACTGGCCGCAACGTGAACTCCCCGCCGCGCTTCGTCGCGAATGGTTTCCGCGGCCACTCGTCCGAGCTCGATGCCGCACACCTCGACGGCCTTCGCGGCGATTTGCGCAATGACGGACTCCGAGACGGCATCCGAGAGGGAGTCGCCGGCGGCTTTGGGAGCCCTTCCACAGTGCTCTCTCGGATTCCGATGACGAAGCGGCCCGAACGTGTGTTGTTCTTCGGCAAATCGATGTCGCGCAGTCGCGCCACTGGCGGCCTCGTCGATGCGTGGCGCAAACATGGCGTCGAGACCCGGTGGCTCAATCTGTCGACGCTGCGTCGTTGGCTCGGCCGCGCGAATGCACTGCGGTGGGCGCGACGGACCTACGAGAAGTTCGCGCCCGACCTCGTGTTCGTGTTCTGTCGCGATCTGCCGCAGGTGCTGCTCGAGGAGTTCCGTGAGCTGACGCCGATCGTGCTGTGGGTCGAGCAGCCGATGGAGACGCACGACGTCTCGATGGCGCACTACATGACCCTCGCGGACCTCGTCGTGCTCAGCAATCCGGCGCGGAGCGGGTGGCTCGAGGAGAAGGGGGTTCGCAACATCCTGTTCCAGATGGACGGGTTCTCGCCGAAGTACCACTTCCCGATCCCGCCCCGTTCGCCGAAGCGCGATGTCGTGTTCGTCGGTGGGCCGGGACCGAACGGCCGGCGCGCGACGTTCCTGGCCGGGATCGCCGAGCACTTCGACCTCGAGGTCTTCGGTGTCGGTTGGGACGAGTGGCGCGATCGGTATCCGCGCCTGCAGATTCGCGGGCCGGTCAAGGCGCCGGGCTTCCGCAAGCTGTGCGCGACGTCGTCGATCGTGCTCGGGTTGAACCAGATCAACGACGACCCGCTGTACTTCTCGAACCGAACGTTCCTGACGCTCGCCTGTCGTGGTTTCCACCTGACGCACTACGTCCCGCGGTTGGAGACCGTGTTCCGCGATGGCGAACAGCTCGCGTGGTACCTCGATCTCGACGACTGCCTCGAGCGGATCGACCAGTACCTCGCCGATCCGCAGGAACGCGCGCGGATCGCCGAGAACGGGTATCGGATCGCGCTGGAGCGCCACCAGTTCTCCCATCGCATCGAGCGGATCCTCGACGTGCTGACGCATGGGATGCCGACGATCCAGGAGCCGACGAGTTCGCTCCGTCCGGTCGGGATCGTCGAGTCGCCGTGAGTCACGACGGCATGCCGCGCGCCGCCGCCGCCCGCACCCGCCGCTGAGCCGCGCCCGATGCGAGTGCTCCACGTGCTGGCCGAGACCGGTTGGTCCGGCGGTGAGGTGCAACTCGACTTCCTCGTTCGTCACCTCGTCGCGCGCGGTCACGCGAATCGCCTCGTGCTGGCGCCCGACGCGAAGTTCGCCGCGACGGCATCGGCCGTCGGCGTGCCCGTCGACGTCGTCGACTTGCGGCGGCCGCTGCGCGTCCGTGTCCGACGCGCGTTCCGCGCGGCCGTGACGGCGTTCGCACCCGACGTTCTGCATTTCGGCTGCGGTCGTTCGCTGCTGTGGGGCGGGATCCACGCGCGCGGGATCCGAGTTCCGGTCCGTGTCACGACACGACGCATCGACTATCCGATCGGCCGATTCTGGCGCGGGTGGCGTTATCGCAGCCTCGTCGACCACGTCGTCGCGAACAGCATCGGCGTGCAGCGGGAAGTCCTCGCCGCCGGCGTCGCGCCGGATCGCGTCAGCCTCGTGCACGAAGGGATCGATCTCGCGCCGTGGCAGGGGATCCGCGCCGATCGCGCGGCCGCGCGGCAGCGACTCGGGATCGCGCCGGACGCGCTGCTGCTGGCGTGCGCCGCGGCGCTGCGGCCCCGCAAGGGTCAGCGCGACCTGCTGCACGCGTTCGCACTGCTGCGGCCACGCTTCCCGCAGGCGCGGCTGTTCCTCGCCGGCGACGGGACGGACCTCGCGCTGCTGCGCCGCCGTGCGGTCGCGCTCGGCATCGACGCGGCGGTCCACATTCCCGGCGCCGTGCGCCCGATTCGCGATCTGTATGCGGCGGCCGACGTCTTCTGCATGCCGTCGTTCCACGAGGGCCTGTCGAACGCGTGTCTCGAAGCGGGCGCCGCCGGCCTCCCGCAAGTCGTCAGTCCCGCCGGCGGTTTGCCGGAGATCGTCGCCGACGGCGAGACCGGTCTGGTCGTCCGTGCCGGCGATCCGAACGCGTGGTCAGAAGCCCTGAGTGCATTGCTCGCCGACCCGGCGCGGCGCGAACGGATGGGCACTGCCGCGGCCGCGCGTGTCGCGGCACTCTTCCCGGCGCAGCGAATGGTCGAAAACATGGAGCGCTTGTTCGAGCGCCTTTTGCGCGATGCCGATGGTTGATCCCCGAACGTTGCACGTCGACTGCCGCTGGTTCCGTGCGGATCGTCCCTGCGATCCGCACAAGCGGTCCGGGGTCACCTGTCCGACCTGCACGCAGTACGACCCGATCCGGCGCCGGATCCTCGTCGTCAAACTCGCGGCCGTCGGCGACGTGCTGCGAACGACGGCGCTGCTCCCGGCGATCCACGCGGCGTTCCCCGGGGCGAAGCTGACCTGGCTGACCGCGCCGTCGGCGCGCGCACTGTTCGCCGGCAACCCGCTCGTCGACGAGGTGTTGACGCACGGCGACGCGCGAACGGCGGCGCGGCTCGCCGTCGAGACGTTCGACGTCGTCCTGTGCCCGGACGCCGATCCGGACGCCGCCGTTCTCGCCGCGGCCGCGCGCGGACGTCAGCGGCGCGGCTTCTCGATGGACGAACGCGGCGTCGTCGTCCCGCTCGGGGCTGGCGCCGACGTCTGGTACCGGATGGGGCTGTCCGATGCGCAGAAGCGCGCGAACACGACGACCTACCAGACCCTCGTCGCGCGCGTTCTCGACCTCGATCCGACCGCCGTCGCCGAGCCGATCCTCGAGCCCAGCGCCGAAGATCGCTCGCATGCGCAGGCGTTCGCGGCCGGGCTCGCGTTCCGCGGTCCGTGGATCGGCCTCAACTCCGGCGCCGGCGGGCGCTGGACGCGCAAGCAGTGGACGCTCGAACACCAGATCGCGTTCCTGACGCTCGCGACCGATCGCGGCTACGGCGTGATGCTTCTCGGCGGCCCGGAGGAACGCGAACGCCATGCGCAGCTCGTCGCGGCAACGCCTGGGCGAGCCGTCGTCGATGCCGGCACCGACAACGGCTATCGGCGCTTCGCGGCGCTCGTCGACCTGTGCGCCGTCGTCGTCACCGGCGACACGTTCGCACTGCACGTCGCCACGGCGCGCCGTCGTCACGTCGTCGCGCTGTTCGGGCCGACGTCGTCGGCCGAGATCGAGCTGTACGGCCGCGGCGAGAAGATCGTCCCGACCGACCTGACGTGTCTGTGCTGCTACCTGCCGACCTGCGACGTCGACCCGCACTGCCAACAGCGGATCCTGCCGTCGGTCGTCCTCGCCGCGGTCGAACGCGGACTCGGCGCGCTCGCGACCCGATGACGGAGACGCCACAAGTGCGCGCACCGGACGCGCGCGGCGTTCGGATCCTGCACTGCGACGACGACCTCGTCGTCGTGTCGAAGCCGAGCGGGATGCTGATGCACCGTGACGAGCACTTCCGCGACGCCGAGGTCGTCGTGCAGACGGTTCGCGACCTGCTCGGCGGCCGGTTCGTGTTCCCGGTCCAACGTCTCGATCGCTCGACGTCCGGCATCGTCGCGCTCGCGTTGTCGTCGACGGCCGCGGCGCGGTTGCAACGCTCGCTGACCGACGCGTCCTCGGCGAAGGTCTACGTCGCGCTCGTTCGCGGACACATCGCGCCGGAGGTCGACTGCGACCGACCGCTGTCGAACGCCGCCGGCGTCGCGCTGCCGTCGCGAACGACGTTCCGCCGGCTCGCGGTCCTCGAACGGTGTTCGCTCGTCAGCGCCACTCTGCACAGCGGCCGTCATCACCAGATCCGTCGGCACCTGAACCATCTCGGCCACCACGTCCTCGGCGACACGACGCACGGCAAGGGGCGCGACAACCGGTTCTGGCGCGCGCATCGCGGGCTCGCGCGGTTGTTCCTGCACGCGGCGCGTCTCGACTTCACGCATCCGACCGACGGCCGGCCGATGACGATCCGCGATCCGCTGCCGGAGGCGCTGCACGACGTCCTGCGCGCGACGCCGGGCTACGACGCCGCGATGTCGGCAGCGGCCGACGCGGTCTGACGTGGCTCACGTTCCGTCGGTCTTCAGCAGGAAGCGGTCGGTCATCCCGGCGACGTAGTCGCAGAC
>JAEYTU010000627.1 GCA_023433825.1 Planctomycetota bacterium | reverse complement strand
GTTGAAGATGCGCGCGACCTGCGCGGCGTTCGTGCCCTGCGCCGGGACCAGCGTGCTGCGGCCGTTCGAGTTTGCGATCGGGATCGCGAACGTGCTCGCGACGTCGATCGAGTGGACCTGCGTCTGCATCGCGAAGCCGCCGAAGTTGTTCGGCAGGACGAACGTCGCCTGCTCTGCCTGCGACGTCGTGATCGCGCCCGACGCCGACGTCATTCCGATCGGCAGCATCAGCAGCATGTCGGTCAGCAACGGCGAGCAGAGGCTCGGCAGCGAGATCGCCGGGTTCGTCGCGCCGATCGCCAGCACCGAGGCCGCCGAGGCCGGCGCAGCCGTCACGGTGAAGTTCATCGAGAGGATGCCGCCGTGGTCGTAGACCGTCGCGCCGTGCACCATCGATCCGCAGCCGACACCGGTGATCGTCGAGGTCCCGGCCGTGTTCGTCGTCACGTAGGTGTTCGTCGCCGCCGAGCCGCCGCTGATGCTGTGGATCCCAACTTCCCAGACGAACGAGTTGTTGCCGGTTCCGACGAACAGGAACGACGGACTGATCGGCAGCGCCATCGTCGCCTCGAACGGGCTCGGCCCGGTCGCACACGCCGTCTGCGGCCCGGTCGGGCCCCAATTGACGGTCTGCGCCGTCAGGACCTGCGTGCGTGGCGCGGTGTAGTTCGCGTCGATCGCGAACGATGCGGCGCTGACCGGACGCCCCGTGCCGACGTACATGTCGAGGACGATCGTGCGCGTATTGCCGCCGGTGCCGGTGCCGCAGGGCTGCCGGAAGCGGATCTCACTGATCTGCTTCGGACCGACGCCGAGGTCGCCATGCAGCTGCATGTAGCGACGCTGAACATTGCTGTTGAACGGGAAGCTGTTGGTGCTCGACGTCGCGTTCGTCGCGGCCTGGATCGGCGAGACGAGCGTCTGCTGCGCGGCGAGCGGTGCAGCGACGGACACTGCGGTGACGAGGGCGAGGAGAGAGCCGTGAACGGCGGGGGTCGAGATGTGCATGTGAGTCTCCGGGGTCGGACGAAAGGTCGCCCTCGACGCGCGCGAGCCCGGCAGGGTTCCGTTGCTCCCGTCGATCTGCGCGCACGTCGGTGCCAGCCGCCCGGCGGCATCCCGTCACCGACCAAGGTTGCACCCCACGCGTCGCCCCGTAGGAAGGCGCCACCCCGGAACCCACCCAGTCGCCCCAGAGACCGAGATGACCGATCCCGCCGCCGTTCCTCCTCCGCGTCCTTCGTTCGTCGATCGCGCGCTGTCGACGATCGAGCGCGTCGGCAACAAGCTGCCGGACCCAGCGATGATCTTCGTCTGGCTGCTGCTCGGGGTCTGGGTGCTGTCGTTCCTGATGTCGAGCGTCACCTACGAGGCGCTGAACCGCGTCACCGGTCAGATCGAGACCCGCCAGATCCAGAACATGCTCAGCGGGACGAACCTGACGGCGTTCTTGACGTCGATGGTCCACACGTTCGTCACGTTCCACCCGCTCGGCGTCGTGCTCGTCGCGCTGCTCGGGATCGGCGTGGCCGAACACTCCGGGTTCATCAACGCCGGCCTGAAATGGATGCTCGGCTTCACGCCGCGGCTGCTGCTGACGCCGATGCTGGTCTTCGTCGCGATCATCAGCCACACGGCGGCCGACGCCGGGTACGTGCTCGTGATCCCGCTCGGCGGCGTGATCTTCTATGCCGCCGGCCGGCATCCGCTCGCCGGGATCACCGCGGCGTTCGCCGGCGTCTCCGGCGGGTTCGGGGCGAACTTCGTGATTTCAGGAATCGACCCGCTGCTGCAAGGCATCACGCAGGCCGGCGCCCAGGTTCTCGACGCCAGCCGCACGGTCAATCCGCTGTGCAACTGGTACTTCTGCGCCGCCTCGTCCGTCCTCGTGATCCTGGTCGCGTGGTTCGTGACCGACCGGATCGTCGAGCCGCGTCTGAAGAACGTCGTCGTCGACTGCGATCCAGCGGACCTGCCGAAGTTCGAGCCGCTCGCACCGGTCGAACGCCGCGGCCTCGTCGCAGCGCTGATCTCGATGCTCATCGGTTTCGGCCTGCTCGCGCTGGCCTGCTTGCCGGCGGAATCGCCGCTGCGGTTCTTCAACCGTGCAGATCCGACGGACCCGATGCACGGCTCGCTGGTCGCGACCGGTGCGCCGCTGATGCAGTCGATCGTGCCGCTGATCTTCCTGCTGTCGCTGCTGCCCGGCGTCGTCTACGGCGTCGTCGCCAAGACGATCCGTTCGCACAAGGACGTCGTGAAGGGGATGTCCAAGTCGATGTCGACGATGGGCTACTACCTCGTCATGGCGTTCTGCGCGTCGCTGTTCATCAAGGCGTTCACCGACTCCGGCCTCGGCGCGTGGATCGCGGTCCAGGGTGCGACGCAGTTGAAGGCGATGGCGCTGCCGGCGCAGATCACGGTCGTCCTGATGATCCTGATGACGGCGACCGTCAATCTGCTGATCGGCTCGGCGTCGGCGAAGTGGGCGCTGCTCGCGCCGATCTTCGTCCCGATGATGATGGAGGTGCAGATCGCGCCGGAGCTGACGCAGGCCGCCTACCGCGTCGGTGACTCGACGACGAACATCCTGACGCCGCTGATGCCGTACTTCCCGCTCGTCGTCGTCTACGCACAGAAGTACGCGAAGGGCACCGGCCTCGGGACGCTGGTCTCACTGATGCTGCCGTACAGCATCGCGATCCTGTCGACGTGGACCGTGTTCCTGTTGCTCTACTGGAGCCTCGACCTGCCCCTCGGCGTCGGCGGCGCCTACCGCTATCCGTGATCGACGCGCCGCAAACGTTGTCGCCTCGGACTGCGTAGGAGCCCGCATGTCGGAATCCCCCATGTCGGCCACGCCGTCTCGCCGTCAGTTCCTCGCCTCGACCGTCGCCGCCGGCCTTGCCGTTCCGGCGCTCGGTGCCGTCCCGTCCCCTCGCCCACCGCGGCGAGCGACCAAACGGAAGATCCTGGTCATCGGCGGAACCGGCCACCTCGGCCCGGCCACCGTGCTGCCGGCCGTCGCCGCCGGACACGAAGTCACGCTGTTCAACCGCGGCCGCACGGACCCGGGCCTGTTCCCCGAGCTCGAGCACATCGAAGGCGACCGGCGGAAGCCCGAGGACGTCGCGAAGCTGAAGGGACGCACGTTCGACGCCGTCATCGACAACGTCGCCTACTTCCCGAAGGACGTGGAGACCGTCGCCGAAGTGCTGAAAGGCAACGTCGGCCAGTACTTGCTCGTCAGCTCGGTGTCGGTCTACCCGCGCTTCGGCGGCAACCAGGAAACGGTCACCGAATCGACGCCGACGGCCGTCTTGAAGGAGGCGAACCCGACGCGGATCACCGGCGAGAACTACGGCGCGTTGAAGGCGGCCTGCGAGGCGGCAGCCGAGGCGGCGTTCCCGGGCAAGTGCACCCAAGTGCGGCCCGGCTACATCGTCGGCCCGCGCGATCGGTCGGACCGATTCACGTACTGGCCGCTACGCGTCGCCCGCGGCGGCGAAATCCTGGCGCCGGGCAAGCCCGACTGTGAGTTCCAGATCGTCGACGTCCGCGATCTCGGCGAATGGATCGTCGCGCTGGTCGGCGCGTCGACGTTCGGCATCTTCAACGCAGTCGGCTACCGCGGGCGGTACTCGATCCAGGAGATGCTGCACGCCGCGAAGGCCGTGCTGAACGAGACGGCGCAGTTCACCTGGGTCGACGACGCGTTCCTCGCCGAGCACAAGGTCACGAGCTGGGGGCACCTGCCGTGGACGCCGGAGGCGTCGCTGTCGCACATCGACAATGCCGCCGCGATCACTGCCGGACTGAAGTTCCGCCCGCTCGCCGACACGATCCGCGACACCCACGCATGGGCGATCACGCGGCCGGCCGACTACAAGCCGCGCGCGGGATTGCCTGCCGAGCGCGAAGCCGAGTTGCTGACGCTCTGGAAGTCGCGGTGACGCCGGCGGCGGAGGCGGGCCTTGCGCCGATCTCCGCGCGTCGCCATCCTTCCGCCCCATGAAGCGCGCACTCTTCGCCGTCCTGACCCTCTGTCTGTTCCTGACCGGATGCACGGTCGAAAGCGTCGAAGCGTCGCCAGCGACGCCAGCCAGTCAGCAGCAGGGCACGCCGAAGGACGGGCCGTGCTGCGATCACCACGCGCCCGCCGGCCCCGCCGCGAACGCGACCGACGTCAAGACCGACGCGAAGTCCGAGGGTGGCTGCTGCGCCGACGAGAAGGGCACGGCGGCGAAGACCGACGCCGGCTGCTGCGCCGACGAGAAGGGCGCTGCGGCGAAGACCGAAGCCGGTTGCTGCGCCGACGAGAAGGCGGCGACTCCGGCTGCGAAGAGCGAGTGCTGCGCCGAGAAGAAGGACGCGACGACCTGCGTCGAGGGCTGCGGCACCGAGTGCGCGGACAAGACCGCGACGCCGGCGGCGAAGCCGACCGTCACTGAGCCCGCGGCGAAGCCGAAGCAGGACTGAACGCCGCAACGGCTGGCGCGACGCCCCGGCTGCTCGCGCCCAAGCGCGCAACAGCCGTAGAGGAGCGACGATGTCGATCCGTTCGCGCCTGCTGTTCTCGCTGATCGCGGGTACGTTCCTGAGTTCGATCTCCGCGCAGGCCCCGCCCACGGAGGTCGTGCCGCCGAGCGCTGCGGCGCCGGCGCTCGACGTCGACGCGACCGTGCGTGAATGCGTCGGCCACCTGCTCGCGCTGCAGGAGCGGGCCGCCGACGGCGAGCCCGAACTCTGGTCGTACGAGGGCGTCTATCGCTACCGAGGTCAGATTCCGATCGGCTACCACGTCGGCGGAACGGCGATCGTCGCGCTCGCGCTCGTCGCGGCACCGCGGGACGCGGCCGAGGCTGGCCCGCGCGACGCCGCCCTCGCGCGCGCCGTCGGCGCGATCCTGCGGCTGCTCGACGAGCCCGGGATGAACGACGAGTTCGTCGGCAACTACGACGTTCGTGGCTGGGGTCACTGCTACGCACTGCAGTTGTTCCTCCGCCTCGTCGACGCGAAGGCGACGCCCGCCGAGCACGCCGACGCCGTCGCGTCCTGGATCCCTCGTCTCGTGCGGATCCTCTGCGACAGTGCGATCCCCGAGTCGGGCGGCTGGAACTACTCGCGGCCACGCG
>JAEYTU010000572.1 GCA_023433825.1 Planctomycetota bacterium | reverse complement strand
GCGTCGACGAGCGACCCGGACTGTCCGTCTCGCCCCTCGTGATTGAACACGCCGGCGCCCGTGCGATTGTTGATCAGCGCGCCGCAGCCGTTCGCCGCCGTTCGCTGACCGGCCGCCGTCATTGCGGTTCCGAACGCCGTCTGCCCCGAAGCGAGATAGACCGTGTTCTCCGGCGATTGGTAGAACTCGCCGAGCGCGCTGCCGGCTCGCAGATTGCCCCGCGCCGTGTAGTTGCCGGAACCGATCGGCGTCTCCTCCAACCACTGCGTCAGATACGCCGAGTCCGGCGACAGTTCGCCGAGCCACGGAATGCTGAACCAGTTGATCGCGACCGCCGACCGCACGAGCTGTCGATTGCGCGTGTTCGTCGCGCCGGCGACGGTGCCGTTGTCGCCGGTGATCGTGTTGACGAATCCGGTGCCTGCCGGTGTGCCGAACGGGCGAAGGTTCGACGGGATCGAGTTCGCGTAGCCGTTCGACGAGTCGTAGCCGATCTCGTTGCCGAACCCGACGTAGTAGTACGACCAACCGGTCAGTGACGTGTAGACGGTCTGCGCCGTCACGAGACCGCTGCGGAGGATCTCGAGGAACCGCGGCAGGTCCTGACGCAAGCGGCCGTCCCACGTGTTGCGCAACAGCGCCGGGTTGATGCCAGGGAAGTCGGCGGCCGCGTTCTCGGCGCCGTTCACGAGCGTGTCGTGATACCAGTTGTATGCGTTCGGGAAGTCCGGCTGATCGAGCCCGTCGATCGGCCGGTACAGGTCCTTGTACGGATTGTGACGCGGGTCGCCTTGGAACTGCGAGCGCTCGGTGATCGGCACCGACGCGGCCGACGTCGTCCACCACGTGTAGGTCTCCGACAGGTTCTCCGGCTGGATCGCGTTCGGGAACACGGTCCCGGTCGCCATCGGGTCGGCGAGCGTCGGATCCCAGATCCGCGTGCGGAACGTCAGCCGCGTGTCGCGGCCGGGGTTCGTGTAGGCGCCGGTCGTCGCGTCGACGAAGCGGCTCTCGAACAGCACGCGGTTCGGGATCGTGATGACCCAACGCGCGGTGTTCTTCGGGCCGGCGCCGGCCGTGTACAGGTCGCGAGCGAATCCAGGTCGTTGCACCGTGAACGGCGAGACCGGGATCGCGACGTTCTCGAGCGCCGTGCAACCGGGCACGTACTCCATTCCGTACAGCCGCGATCGCTCGTCTTCGTACAGCCCGCGCGTGCCGATGCCGTCGTTGACCGGCGGCGCGACGATCGGCGTGTTGTAGAAGCGGAACAGCGTGTACTTCTCTTCCTCCGGGCCCGGATCGACGAAGCGCACGTCGTAGTGCATTTCGTTCGGCTGGATCGAGACGTAGTCGAGCGTGCGATGCTTCGCCGCCGTGAACGGCTTGTACGTCCAGTCGGGCAGCAGGATGCCGACGGGCACACCGCCCGCGAGATTCTCGACGCGAACGTCGGGGTAGAGCGGGCTGCCGGCCGTGCCGGTCAAGTCCACGCCCATGACCTGCACGGCGATCGCGGTCGGGTTCGCCGTCGTCTTGTCGCCAGGGATCAGTCGCGGACCGGCGTAGGTGCTCGGCAACGTCACCCGCGTCCGATCGACCGTGTACGCGTAGACACGCAGCTTGACGTCGCCCGTCTCGGTCGGAACGGCCGGATTCGGAATCGACGCCGTCCGCAGTTCTTCGGGATGCGCGACGACACGCACGTTCGGCAGCACCTCCGGTGCGCGGGCCGCGTCGCTGTAGTTGCGAAGCGCCGGCATCGGCAGCAGCTCACCGTGCAGGTTGATGATCAACGCATTGCGATATCGAGCCGGATTCGTCGACAGATCCTCGAGGAACAGGCGCAGCGTCGGCTCCTCCGAGTCGTCGGCGAGGAACTCCGCGTTGCCGTTCTCCTTCGCCCTCCGAATCGCCCTGACACGGGCATCGTGATAGGCCTGCTCCTGCGGCAGCCGCATCGCGTGATTGAAGAAGTCGGCCGGTGCGTACGGGAACGGGTTGTAACCAGCCGCCGTCTCCGTCGGCTGATAGCCATTGACCTCGACGCCGTCGAACGACATTCGCGCCTTGATCAGATCGGGCACGTAGTAGTAGGTCGACGAACTGCCGGCCGGCATCAGCCCGGGGTAGTAGTAGACCTCGGGCACGTTCTGCAGGCTGTCGACCGTCGCATTGAGGTACGGGCGATAGACCTTGTTGCGCCCGTACGACGCCTTGGTGATCCAGTGCGTGCGCACCTCGACACCGGGATTGCGGCTCTCGAGGTCGGTGATCGTCGACTCGACGAACGGCCGGATGGCGTCCATGTAGACCCACCAGCCCGGGATGTTCTCGATCGCCAGCATGTAGACGTCGAACACCTGCGTCGTCGGGAACGCCGAGCCGACCGAGTTGATGACCGACGACAGTTCGGCCATCTGCTGCTCCACGCCGTCCGGCGCGCGCTTGAAGATGCGAACCGTCACGTAGCGCATGTTGCGGTTCGTCAATCCGGCGAACGGCTGCACCGTGATGCGGCGCGACCACTGCCAGACACCGCCGCGGCGCATGTTCCCCGAGATCGAGTGGTCCGGAGGAACGAGCGTTCCGCCATCGGTCGTGATCGACAGCGTCGGCCGCGTCGTGACGCCGTCGTCGAACGCGTCCAGATCGATCGCCGCCGCCGCTTCGCCGCGATCGACGAAGCTCTGGATCTCGGCGAGCATCGCCTGCGCTTTCGAGAACGCGAACACGCGGTCCTGCTGCAGGCGCGTCGAGCTGTAGTTCACCATCAGGTGATTGATCAGCACGATCGCGCCGATGACGAACATCAGGAGCGCGAACGCCAGTTCGGCGAACGTGAATCCTGCTTGCGGGTTCTCCGCACGAAGATGGGTCTGCATGGCGATCACTCCGCGGACACGACGCTGCGGATCGCGCCCGACAGTCGGTACTGACCGACCTCGGTGCGCAGCGCGTTCAGCGCTCCGTCGTCGTAGGTGACGTTGCTGAAGTCCGAGACACCGAGCACTCGCACGACACCGGTCGCGACGAGGCTGCCGTTGAACTCACTCGGGGCGTTGAACGTGACGTTGCCGTCCACGTACATGAACCCCGTGAAGAACGAGTTGCTGCCCGAGGTCAGCGTGACGTCGCCGTTGACGTAGAGGATCCCGTTCCCGCGCAGTGGCCGCGCGGCGGTGAACGTCAGCGACGTGTCGGCGACGAGCAGGCTGTTGCGCGGGACCGGCGACGGGAACGCCGGGTCGGACGTGATCGTGTCGTCGGCGAGCGACCGCAGGTCCTCGGCACTGACGCCGAACACCTCGTCGACCGAACCTTGGTAGTCGCTCGTCGACGCCAACGCCGGCAACCCGATCACCGCGCCGGCCGCGACCGTCGGCGTGCCGGTGTTCGGGAAGAAGATGCCTGCGCCGGTGATGCCGAGAACCCGCGCGCGATTGTTGACCGTCGTGCCGGTCGGCGTCGCCGTGCAGATCGCGGCTTCTCCCGGCGGCGCGAGCGTCATGCGGCGAAGCTCGGTCTCGAGGATGTCGGTGCCGAGGACGCGGTTCGGCGGAACGTCGAACCGCACACCGGGATCCGCGCGACGGAACACGTAGCCGACGGCGCGAATGCGCCAGACGGTGCCCGCACCGGCGGCGCCACGTTGCGTCGAGATGTCGGTGACCTGGACCTGCCGGCGCCACGCGAGGCGCACCGGATCCGGATCACCTTCCCATTCCTTCCAGACCTCGTACCGACCCCACGTCGCACCGCTGATCTCGAACTCACGAACGATCCCGACGTCGGGTTCGACCGTGTCGAAGACCGGTGGTGCTGCGACCGTGTCGAGGATCGGCTCGAAGTCGAGGACCGGCTGCGCCGCCTGCCGGCGGAACCAACCGAGCGACTCCGTCAGGCCGGCGCGCGCGAACTGCGTCGCCTGGCCGTGCAGACGGAAGCTGGTCTCCGTTTTGATGCGATGCGCGCGCAACAGCATCGTGCCGCTCATCACGAGTCCGCTGACGACGATCCCGAACAGCACCGCCATCACGAGCGCGACGCCGCGTTCGTCGCGATCGCCACGTCCGGTTGCCTGCTGCCGGTTCGGAGAAAGAAGTTCGTTCGCCATCGGTTGCCCTCCCGAGGTGGACCGACAGGTCGACCCCGTTCGGCCGCCTATCGGCATTCCCCCGTGGTCCGACTGGAGTCGGATCCGACTGGTGTCCAGTCCTTGGACAGTCGCGCGCGTGCGTCCGACGACAGCGCGACGTTGCAACCTCGTCGAGAGCGTCCGACAGTGCGGCGATGATCCGCAGGAAGCTCGCCGCTCGCCGCTGACCGCTCGTCATGCGTGAGTTCCTGCGCCCCTTCGCTCGCGGCTACCGGCTGCTGCTCGAACGCCGCACCGCCGTGCTGCTCGGGCTCGCTTGCGTCCCGATCTACGCGCTGGCCGGACTCGCGATGCCGAAGGTCGTCGGCGGCGTCGTCGACGCGCTGATCGCGCCGGACGCGAGCGGCGAAGGTGACGCGAGACGCGTGCTGCGCGACGGCGTGCTGCTCTTGATCGGTCTCGCCGTCGCCGACTCCGTCCTGCGGTTCGTCGCACGCAAGCTGCTGATCGACGCGTCACGCCACGC
>JAEYTU010000525.1 GCA_023433825.1 Planctomycetota bacterium | reverse complement strand
CTTCGGACGGGCCTTACCCGGCGAAGTGTTCGGGCCGAGCCTAACGCCTGACCGCGGTCGAACAAGGTCGCGCCGCCCGTCGCAGCGGCCGCGGCGGCGACAGAAGCCGCTTGCACTTCGGGGTCCGCTCGCTACCTTCTTCGTCCCTTCGCTCGCCGGCTGGCGGCGCGGCGCGCAGCGCGCGTCTCGCCATCCGTCGGCGGACGCTTGGCAAGCTGGCTGACGGTTCGAAGTTCGAGAAGCGGGGGGAGTTAGCTCAGTTGGTAGAGCGCGACAATGGCATTGTCGAGGTCAGGGGTTCGACTCCCCTACTCTCCACCAATTCGCGCGGCGCAGACCAACGCGCGACGACGTCCATCGCGAGGAACGCGTGAGTCGCCATCGTCGCGAAGGCCAACCCAACCAGTGGATCGTCGCGCTCGGCGCCATCGTCGGGCTCCTCGGCGCGGCCAGCGTCGTGATCGCGAGCTCGCTCGCTTGGACGCAGCGGGATCGTCACGACCGGCTCGCGGCGCTCGATGCGATGCCGGATGCGGCCGTCGCGACGGAGGGTGCGCGCGCCGTGGTCGACGGCGTCGTCAGCGCGGCAACTCCGGTCCAACCGAATGGCCTCGTCGCGTATCTGCGCGAGCAGCGGCGCCACCGTCGGGACGTCGTCGTCGAGACCGCCGCGGCGCCGCTGGCCGTCGCACTGCGCGGCGGCGAAGTCGTCCACGTGCGCGGCGGCTACGCGTTCGATCGCAGCGCCCCGGGCTGGGCGCCGGTCCAGCGGATCGACACCGAGCCGACGTTCACCGAGAGCGCGATCACGGTGTTCGGTTTCGGGCACGGCGACCCGGTGCTGCTCGTCGGCGCATTCGTGCCGGGCACGCGACCGCGAGAGTTCGTCGCCGAGACGCTGACGGCCGGCCCGCGCGAGCGATGGCGCGACGCGGCCGTCGCGCAGATCGACCGGTGCCGCACCGGCACGGTCGTCGGCTTCGTCGCGGGGCCGCTGCTGATCTACGCGGCTTGGCGCCTGTTCAGAGCACGGCCGCGAGGACGAACGCGATCGTCGTGACCAACGCGACGACGAACACGACGCGCGGCGACAGCATCGGTCCCCGTTCGTCGGTCTCGCGCGTCGCGTAGCCGTCCGGCAGATTGACGCTCGCGTGGTCGATGTCCTCCGACGACTGCCAGCCGGTGCGGTCGTCGCTGCCGCACTCGGGACACGACGCGCGACCGACCACGACATCGGCACCGCACTGCGGACATTCGAACGTCTTCGCCATGGCGCGGAAGGCTAGCACGGGTGTACGCCCGCACGCTTCTCGTCCATGTGTCGCGACGCGCGCTGCACGCGCACGACGGCGACGACGGCCGACCACGCGACGAGCAGTGGCAGCAGATCCGAGACGGCGAACGTGGGAGTGAACCCCTCGGCGCGCAGCGCGACGACGTTCCGCGCCGTGATCGCCGTGGCTGTGATCACGCACACCAGCAACGGGATCCTGAACACGAACGTCGCGCCGACGAGGCACGACGCGACGACCGGGAGGATCGAGTTCCAGTAGTAGTGGTGGCGACGCTCGACGTAGTCGTCTTGCCAGCCCATCCACATGACGTCGAAGTTGCAGGCGTAGACGACGGAGTACCAGAGCACCCCGAGGACGAACACGCCGCGCAACCGCATGGCGACCGGTCGCGGCACTGCCGGCGGCGGACGATCGTCGACACGCATCGCCTCGTCGCCGACCGGCCCGATCCACCAGCCCGTTCGCGCGTCGCTGCCGCATTCGGCGCAAGCGAGGCGACCGACGATCACGTCACGGCCGCAGTGCAGGCATTCGAACGTCGTCGCCACGGCGCGGACGTTACCAACTGGACGGGAGCGCAACGGCGAGCCCGTTCCACGTCATGTGCGCGACGACGCACGGCACGAGGCTCCCGCTGCGCAAACGCAGCCAGCCGAGCAACAGCCCACCGACGAAACGGTGCGGCACTTCGGCCAGGAACGCACCGTTCACGCCGTGCATCAATCCGAACAACGCGGCCGTCGCGACGACGACGACGGTGGGGCTGGCGACGCGCGACATCGCCGCCCACAGCACGCCGCGGACGAACCACTCCTCGACGAGGGGTACGCCGACGACCGTCGTCAAGACCATGAGCACGAGCGTGGCGTCGCTGACCGACGGTTCGAACTCCGACTCGGGCTCCACGCCGAGGCACACCAGCAACCAGACGTAGCCGACCGCACAGGCCACCCCGAACGCGCCGATCGGCAATCCGGCCGCACACCACTTCGGCTCGATCCGCAGCGGCGTCGCCGCGCGCCACCCGCCACCTGCGACGGCGAGCGATGCGACACCGCAGCACGCGATCGCCACGACGCCCGACCAGCCCGACTCGTCGGCGGTGAGCTCCCCCAGCGCGAGCATCGCGGGAAAGAACCCCGCGAAGCCGATGCCGATCGCGAGCACGGCACGCAGCACCGCGCGCGCGTCGCGGCGCGCGTTCTCGCGAAGTTCCTGCGCGATCCGCGCCGTCGGTCGCCCGCAGTTCGTGCAGTACCGCGCGGTCCTGGCGCGCGGCGCGCCGCAGACGCAGTCGGCGGACCGCTGCTCGCTCGCGACGTCAGTCACGCGGGAGCCGAACTTGTGTGATCCCCCACCCCGGATGGACGAACTCGAACGTCACCGCGAGTTCGCCGCCGTCGACGTCGAACTTCGCGGCGGCTCGCCCCTCGCGCGACGTGTCGACGGTCGGCGTCGTCACCGGCGGCCGCCGCGTCCACCAGTCGCGTCGTTCGAGCACGCGGCGAAGTTGACCGAACAGCCGTTCACGCGAGTCCCCGGCGAAACACGCGGCCAGCGCCTCGCCGTCGTCGCCGTTCCACGCCGTCACGAACGCGTCGATCGCCGGCTGCGGCGGCGTCGTCTGCAGCGGCGGCAGGTCGACGCCGGTCAGATGCCAACGGGTTCGATCGACGCGTTCCCACCGCGTGAGCACTCGGCCGCCATCGACGGCGAACTCGACCGTCGACCGGCGCCCTTCGCCGGTGACCGTCATCGCACCGAGCTTCGGCAAGGGCTGCCACCCACGCTTGCGGAACTCGACGCGCATCGACTCGCCGAGGCGATCCGAACCGAACGTCTTCGGATCGACCGCGTCGGTGCCGTTCCACGCATGGGCGAACGCCTGCGCGCGTGCGTCGACCGCCGACGGTTGCATCGCCCACCAGATCGTGAACCCGGCCGCCACGAGCACGACGACCAGAACGCCGAGGAATCGAAGTCGACCCTTCCAACGATCGACGTTGTTCGCGCGCACCCGACGCTTCGCGGCCAGCTCGGGTGCGTCGGCGCGCTTCGTCGCGACGGGCTTGCGATGGAACGACAGCTCGGGGTTCTCGTTCATCAGTCGTTGCAGGCGCGCCGCCGTTCCGACGGCTGCCCACGCGACGACGAGGAACGCGACGTCGAAGCCGACGCCGATCGTCAACTGGAACCCGAGCGTCACGTGATAGACGACGTTCCACAGCGTGATCGTGGCGGCGGCGACGAGCCAGACGAGGAACGGGCTCCGCACGACGAGAACGGCGCCGACGATGCACGCGACGACGATGCCGATCAGGATGCCGGTGACCAGGACGTGGACGCCATCGTCGACGCCGACTGCGCCACGGATCCCGAGCCACGCGACGAGCTGCAGCGCGTGCCAGATCGCGCCGACGACGAGCACGCCGCGCATGGCCTGGATCAGCGACTTCTTGCGTCCGAACTCGCGCCGCGCCTCCGCACGCTCGGCCTCACTGCGTCGTCGATCGCCTTCCGCGGATGGCTCGGTCCGCTTCGCGGCGCGAAGCACACGGACACCGCAGCTCTCGCAGAACACTGCCTCGGCGGGCAGCACCGTCGAACATTCCGGACACTCCATCGGGCCGGTAGTGCCGCGATTCGTCGCGTGGCGCAACAGTTTCCTGGGTTCGTTCCTTGGCGGTGGCCGGTTGGTGACGGTGTCGCGAGCGGCACGTGAGGCCCCAGCAAGCACTGTCCCATCGCGGCCCGCGA
>JAEYTU010000518.1 GCA_023433825.1 Planctomycetota bacterium | reverse complement strand
CTCGACACCGGAGAGCTTCGAGATCGCCCTGCGCGCTGCCGAGTCGGGTTGCCTCGTCGTCGCCGGGATGCCGGCCCGCGGCGCGCTCGACGCGCTCGATCGCGTTCTGTCGTACTACCCCGAACAGGATCTCGGCCGCGTCCGGATCGCGTTGTCCTCCGTGCTGCGCTGCGTGTTGACCGTGCAACTGATGCCGGACAGCGATCGCCGCGGCGAGGTCCTCGCGACCGAACTGCTGACGATGGACGAGAAGGTCCAAGCCGTCGTCCGCGACGGCCACCTCGCGCAGATCCCGCTGCTGCTGCGGCTCGACGCCGGCGACTGCGGCCGCAGCCTCGACGAGTGTCTGCTCGAACTGATCGGCGACGGGAAGGTCAGGTTCGAGGACGTGTTCGCGTACGGCGACGACAAGGCGCGACTGCTGCGCTCTGCGCTCGCCGCTTCGAAGGCGGTGTCGTGATGGATCGGACGGAACTGGAGAAGTTGCTCGCACAGATGGTGCGCGCCGAAGCCTCGTCGTTGCACCTCTTCGCCGGCCGCCCGCCGTGCATGCGGATCCACGGCAGCCTCGTCCACGCCGAAGGTGCACCGGTCCGCGAGTCGGACCTCGACAACGTCGTGCGCGACTTCCTGTTCGAGGACCATCGCGAACGGCTGCTGAACGGCGCCGAAGTCGAGGTGCTGATCACGTCACGCCAGGGCGAGCGCTACCGGATGCAGATCGCGCGGCAGTGCACCGGGCTCGGGATCACGTTCCGACCGGTTGCGTCGCGGATCCCCGACTTCGCGTCGCTCGGCCTGCCCGAGGAACTCGCGCAGTTCTGCACGTTCCGCAGTGGCTTGGTCGTCGTGACCGGTTTCCTCGGTTCCGGCAAGAGCACGACGTTGGCGGCGATGATCGCGCGCCTGAACTCCGACGCGAACCGTCACATCGTGACCGTCGAGCGCCCGATCGAGTTCGTCCACGCGTCGGCGACGTCGCTCGTCCACCAGCGCGAGGTCGGCCGCCACGTCGCGGATGCGGCGACCGGGATCCGGGAAGCCGTTCGCGACGGCGCCGACGTGATCGCCGTCTCGCACCTCGACGACGCCGACACGTTGGCGGCGGTTCTGGATGCGTCCGAGCGCGGCTGTCTCGTGCTGACGACGGTCACCGCCAGCAGCGTGACGGCTGCCGTCGCGCAGTTGCTGCAGACCGCGCCGGCCGAAGAACGCCCGCGGACGACACGTCGCATCGCCGGTGCGCTGCGCGCCGTCGTCGCGCAGGCGCTGGTCAAGCGCAGTCACCCTGCCGGCCGCGTGCCGTTGCTCGAGATCCTGATCGCGAACCAGGCGATCACGCGCGCGATCCGCGCCGGCGATCTCGCGGCGTTGCCGTCGATCATGGAGCACCACCGCGGACTCGGAATGCAGACCGCCGACCTCGGGCTGCGCAGTCTGTTGTCGCGCAACCAGATCTCGATCGACGAGGCGATGGCGCACGCGATCGACCGGTCGTGGGTCGCAGCGAAGGCGGTCGGGACGTCGGCGTCCGGATCGCGCAGCTCGACGTCCTGAGCGCCGCGGGAACCGCGACACACGCTTCGCGTCGGGGCGCGGATGTCGCCAGTGCTGCCGCTCCTCGTCGTTGCCGTGAGTTCGCTCGCGGCAATCCTCCCGCGTGACTCCTTTCACCGGATGGCGAATCGCGCGGCGTTCGTCGTCGAAGGCGTGCCGCTCGACGACGGACGCGTTCGCGTCGAACGGGTCCACTTCGGTGGGAACGGGACTCGACTCGCGCGAGAGATCCGCGTGCCGCAGCTGCCACGGCTGTCGCGCGTTCCGTTCGACTTCGGTGACGCGCCGGCGCAGCCGATCCGGCCCGACCGCGTCCTCCTCTTCCTGGCCGACGGCAGCGCCGCGGATGGCTACGTGCCGCTGCACGCGTTCGGTTCCGGCGCGCGCGGTGTCGTGTGGTTCGTCGGCGACGAGGTCTACGAGTACCAGCAGCCGATCAACCCGGGCGGCTACGAACTGTTCCGCAGCGGGGCTGTCGACGCATCGCGCACACTCGCGACGACGCCGGCCACCGTGCGCGCCGAGATCGCGGCCGGACTGGCAGCGCGATCGAAGTGGGAGGCGACGGTGGCGATCGGGGATCGCAGGACGCGCGCCACCGCGGTCGTTCGTTGGTTGTCCCCGCGGACGTCACCGGACGGCGAGCGGTTCGCGGAACGGATGTGGCCCGACTTCCGCACGACGATCCCTTCCCTCGGAACGGACGTCGTCGAACCGCTCGCAGAGCTCGTCCGGACCGAGCCGGACTCGGGATCGGTCGGGCTGGCGGCGTTCTTCCTCCGCGAACTCGGGAAGGACGCGCGGCCCGCTGTGCCTGCCGTGCTCGCGCGGCTGGCCGCACCCGCGGGTGTGGAGCCGATCCTCCTCGTTCGGGTGTTGCGTGCGTGCGGCGATCCCCGAGCGATCCCGGCCCTACGACCGCTCGTCGCCGACGCAGAACCACATCTCGCTGCCGAAGCGGGACGTGCATTGCACGCGGCTTCGGACGCCGAGGCCGCAGCGCGAATCGAAGCGCGGATTCCGGCGAGGCTCGCGCTTGGCCGGGGCCCCGAAGACCTCGGCTTCCAAGGCATCGTCGAACTGCTCGACGCGTTGCACGACGTGGATCCATCCGCCGCGCTCGCGCTCGCACGAAACCGTTTCCGCGACGCCCCGGCGTTGTGGGGCGAGCGCGCGTGGCTGCGCGCCGCGGCCGCGGCAGACCGCCCGCGCTGACGTCGCGCGGTGCGGCGGGGACTGCCCGACTCGACGGCCGCACGCCTAGACTCGCGGCCATGAGAGCGCGCACGATCCTCGTGGCGTCGGCCTGCGCCGTCGCCGGTGTGACCGCCCAAGCCGAACTCGAAGTCCTCGCGCGGTTCCACGTCGGCACCGGTCAGACGCGAACGATCGAGGTCACTCCCGACGGGCGGCGGTTCGCGAGTGGCGGGGCGCTCGGCGACCTGATCGTCCGCAACGTCGCCGACGGCGCCGTCGTCCATCGCTCGTCGACCGGCGATCGCCCGATCGGCGCCGTGCGCTTCGCGCCCGATGGCGAACGTTTCGCCGCGCTCGGTGCCGATCTGACGGTGTGGCGGCTCGGCGACGAGAAACCGTACGCGCGTGTCGCCGCCGCCGGCGAGGCAGCGCTCGCGTTCAGTGCCGATGGGCGGATGATCGCGTGCCTGGTCGACCCGCGGACGGTCGTGCTGCGCGATCCCGACTCGCTGCGGATGTTGCAGCGCTTCACGCACCCGCAGTTGGTCCACGCGCACCGGCTCGCGTTCTCGCCCGACGGCCGATTCCTCGCCGTCGGCGAACGGCCGGCCGTCGTGCACGTGTTCGACGTCGCGACCAGCGCGCATCTGGAGCGGATCTCGACGTTCGGCGACGTCGAGGGTCTCGGCTACATGCCCGGCGGGACGCTCGTGTTCGCGACGGATCGCGGCCGGCTGCGGGTCGGCTCGCGCGACTTCGCGATCCCCGAGGGGCTGCACGACCTCGTCGTCGACGCGAAGGGCGGGTTGCTGATGTGCGGCGAAGGCTTCGTCGAGCGGCGCGACCCCGACGGTCGCACTCGGTCGCTGAGCAGCGCCGGCGGGCGATCGTGCGGGATCGCGAACGGCGTCGTCGTCGTCGCGGCGCTCGACCATGGCGTCCGGATGACGCCCGCCGACGGCGCCGACATCCTGCTCGGCGGCCAAGCGGCGGCGATCGCATCGGTCGGGTTCGACGGCGACGACATCGTCGTCGAGACGTTCGACGGGATGCGGATGCGGCGTTCGGCGGATGGCGTCGTGCAGCGCGTTCCCGGTCCGCGGACCGATCCGTACATCACGCGGCGTGCGGCGACCGTCGACGGTGCGATCGAGATCGTCGCTGGCGCGCGGTACGGCACCGTGCTGGTCGATCACGCCACGGGCAGCACACGAACGATCGCCGAATCGCAGATGGCCGATGCGTCGTGGCGCTCGGACGGATCGCTGTGCGCCGTCGGTGTCCTGCAGATGCGGCGCGACGGGATGGACGCGCGCGGCGAGGTCGCCCTGTTCGATCGCCGCGGCGATCGGGTCGCGACCTGGAAGGGGGACGGCGCGTTCCCGACCGGTGTCGCGTTCCACGCGGACGGCAAGTCGTTCTACGTCGCCGACGGGACGACGCTGGCGCGCGTCGCCGTGGACGGACTGCGCGTGCTCGCGCAGCGACGCATCGACCTCCGCTTCGTCCGCGCGCTCGACGCGAACCGCCTGATCGCGCACGACGGTCGCGCCGTGCACGTCCTCGACGCCGAATCGCTGAAGCTGCTGACCACGCACGAACTGCTCGACGAACGGATCCTGCACGCGTCGTACGACGCGGCGACGCAGCGGATCTGCGTCGCGCTGCTGCGCGACGTCGTCGTGCTGCGGGCGCGCTGACAGCGTCGCCGTGCTGTTCCGCAAGCCGACGTTGGCGGAGATCGCCGCCGGGCGCGTCACGCTGGCGTTCCGACGATGGCGCAAGCCGACCGTGCGCGCGGGCGGCACGTTGACGACGGCAGTCGGCGTGCTGGCGATCGACGCCGTCGACGTCCTCACCGAGACCGCGGTGCGCAAGATCCCGGACGCCGATCTCCGCGCTGCCGGTGCCGAGTCGCGCGAGGCGCTGCTCGACGAACTGAACGCCCGAGACGACGGCCGCGTGCATCGGATCGCGTTCCACGTCGCCGGTCCCGATCCGCGGATCGCCGCGCGCGCCGACGCCGATCTCGACGCCGATGCGTTGGCCGCGATCCTCGCGAAGCTCGCGCGCCTCGACGCGGCGAGTCGACGCGGGCCATGGACGGCGACGTTCCTGCGGCTGATCCGCGATCGGCCGGCCGTTCGCGCGCCCGAACTCGCCGAGGGTCAAGGTCTCGCAACGGACGTCTTCAAGCGCGACGTTCGCAAGCTGAAGGCGCTCGGACTGACCGAGAGCCTCGACGGCGGCTACCGCATCTCGCCGCGCGGCGCGAAGGTGCTCGCCGCCGTCACTCGCGCGACGACGGGCCGTACGACTCGCCGATCCGGCGGAAGTGCTCCATCTCGGCGACGAAGCTCGGGTGCACGGTGACGACGGGCGGCCGCGCGTTCGCCGGGTCCTCGCCCGGCGCCAAGCGGCGCAGCATCGTGAACGCATCCTGCGCGTCCGGCGTCGACCACTGCACGAGTTCCTGCGCGACGCAGATCAGTCCGTTCTTGCGGATCGCGGCGCGCACCAGCGCCGCATCGACGCTCGGATCGCGCCAATGCGGATTCGGAATCGGCACCGTGCCGTCCGGCTCGCGCCATGCGCCGAGGTTCGAATGGTGCAGGAACGCCCGCGCGCCGGGCCGCAGCGTTCGCGCCAGTTCGGCGACGTAGGCCTCGAGCACCGTGATGTCGGCGTGGACGAGGGAGTCCCAACTGATCGCGAAGTCGACCGACGCGTCGGCGACGGCTTCGAGGCTGCGTCCGTCGTTGCGAACGAACGTTGCGTGCGCGGCATCCGCGAATCGCGTCCGGCAGTGCGCGACGCAGTCGTCGACGAGGTCGACGCCGGTGTAGCGCGTGCACAGCGGCAGCAGGAACTGCGTGATGCGCCCGTGACCCGGCGCGATCTCGAGGACGTGCTCCGTCGGCAGGTCGGTGGCGATGCGCGGCAGCAGCGTTCCCTGCCACAGCATTCGCGAACTGCCCCAGCAGACCGACCACTCGTCGCCGTGTTCGCGCCACGGGAAGTCGGTCCACGCGCCGCGGTTGTCGTCGATCGACGGCACGCGCTGGTCAGCTCGTGGACGTCGCGGCGGCCGGCTCCTTCGAGCGGCGGCGGAAGCGGTTGCGGATCGCGATGCCAGCCTTGCGCCGGATATCGACGAGGAACGTCTCCATCTTGCGCGTCTCCTTCCCACGCAGCGCGTTCCACAGGATCTGGAACACACGCCACGGCCGCGTCGCGAACGACACGCCGTAGAAGTTCAGCAGGATCTTGTACTTGTGCATCGTCAACTGCCGCGCCGTCATGTGGTCGCAGTAGTTGTTCTCGGTCAGCAGCTTCTCTTCGTTCGCGAAGATCGGAGTCAGCAGGAAGTCGTCGTCGAGCGCGATGCGGCCCTTCGCCAGCAGTTCGCGGTAGAGCTGCGTGTTCGGGATCGGGAAGAAGAAGCCGACGGCGACGTCGTCGATGCCGTGCCATGCAAGCCGCCGCACGAGGCGACGGGTCTCCTTCAAGTCGGACGGCTCGTCGTGCGGGAAACCGATCACGATGAACGCCGTCACGTTCAGACCGTTGCGCACCGAAGCCTTGACGGCGTTCATCAGCGACTCGGTCTTCATCTGCTTCTTGATCAGCTTGCGCGTCCGTTCGGAGCCGCTCTCGGGCGCCAACGCCAGCGAACGTCCGCCGGTCACGGCGAGTGCACGTGCGACCTCGTCGTCGATGACCTCACAGCGCGTCCCCGACGGGAACTGCCAGTTGATCTTCAATCCGCGGTCCTGGATCTCCTTGCAGAACGCCAGGATCCAGTCGCGCTTGACGATCGCCGTCAGGTCTTGGAACGGGAAGTTGGTCGCGCCGTACGTCGTCAGGTAGTGCTGCATCTCGTCGACGACGTTCTTCGGGTCGCGCGGATACCACTTCGTCGTCCACATGTTCGGCGAGCTGCAATAGGTGCACTGATACGGACACCCGCGCGTCGCCAGGATCGGGATCGTCTTCCCGGTCTTGATGCCGTTGACGTAGTTGTGGTCGTTGTAGACGTCGATCTTGACGAGATCCCACGCCGGCCACGCGATGTCGTCGACGGCCTTGTTGCGTGCGCGGACCTGCAGACTGCGAACCGGTGCGCCCGCTGCGTCGCGATAGACGAGACCGGCGACGTTCTGCCAGTCGGTGCGACCGTTCGCGATCCCGTCGAGCACTTCGACCGCGCCCTCCTCACCTTCGCCGAGGACGATGAAGTCGATCGGCGCCTCGTTCATCGAGAACTCCGGCAACCCGGTGAAGTGCTCGCCGCCGGCGACGATCGGCGTGTTCGGGTAGCGCCGCTTCATCTCGGCCAGGATCTCGCGGACCAGCGGCCACGAGAACGACCACATGTTCGTCACGCCGAAGACGTCGGCGGTCGGGTCGAGGCGATCGACCAATTGCTCGGTCGTCAGACCGAGTGCGAACAGCTGCTTGCGGCGACCTTGCGTGACCTGATCCGGCGCCTCGGCGACGGCGTCCAGAATCGAGACTTCGTGACCGGCTCTCCGGAGCGCGCCGGCGATGTAGGCGAGGCCGAGCGGAAGGCTCGGCCGCAGCGCCGTCATCGCGTGCACGTTGAGGAAGATCGGCGGGTGGATCAGCTGGACCTTCATGGGAGCCGGGGCGGCGGTGTCGAATCCGAGTGCGGGTGGATCTCCGTACCGAAGCGGACGACGCGGAGGGCGCGGGAGCATACCACCGGGCGCTGGGTCGGCTCGACCGCGCGGGTGACGGCTCGGTGAGACCGGCGTTGCCGCGCACTCGCCGACGTCATCGGAAGTTCGCGATCGCGTCGACCACGCGCGGCATCGGCACCCGACGACGATGCATCGATGCCGTCGGCGTCACGAACGACGAAATCCGACTCTCGACTCTCAAGGCGTCGACGCGCCGACCGATCATCGATCGTCGGAAGCGCATCCGGCACCCGCTTCGGCGGCGGGTCAACCAAGGCAAGGGGTCGAACATGGGTTTGAGAGTCAACACCAACATTGCGTCCATCAACGCCCAGAGAAACGTCTCGGGTGTCACGACGCGGTTGCAGAAGAACTTCCAGAAGCTGTCCACGGGCCTTCGCATCTCGGGCGCCGCGGACGACGCGGCCGGCCTCGCGATCTCGGAGCGACTGCGCGCACAAGTGCGCTCGCTCGCGCAGGCCTCGCGCAACGCGAACGACGGGATCTCGCTGGTCCAAGTCGGCGAAGGCGCTCTCAACGAGGTCAGCAACATCCTCGTCCGTCTGCGCGAGATCAGCGTGCAAGCGGCGAACGGCTCGTCGTCGACGGCCGACAAGGACACGTTGAACGAGGAGTTCCAGTCGTTGATCAACGAGATCAACCGGATCGGCCTGTCGACGGAGTTCAACGGCATCAAGTTGCTCGACGGCAGCAGCAGCTCGGTCTCGTTCCAGGTCGGGATCAACACGACCGCGAACGTCGACGTGCTGAACATCACGCTGACCGCCGCACTGTCGACGACGCTCGGACTCTCCGCGCTGAACATCGGTTCGGTGGGCAGCACGTCGACCGCGATCACGTCGATCGACACGGCGATCAATCAGGTGTCGGCGCTGCGCGGACGCTTCGGTGCGCTGCAGAATCGTCTGCAGTCGACGATCGCGAACCTCGGCGTCGCCTACGAGTCGCTGTCCGCAGCCGAGAGCCGCATCCGTGACGTCGACGTCGCGTTCGAGACCGCGGAACTGACGCGGAACTCGATCCTGCAACAGGCCGCGATCTCGATCCTCGGCCAGGCGAACGCGCAGCCGCAGGCCGCGCTGGCGCTGCTGCAAGGCTGACGCGCGCGCCGCGTCGGAGCCTTCTCACTCCGACGCGGCAGAGCGCTCCGACTCGTCCGTGATGCCCTCGCCGTAGCTCTCGCCGAGGTAGACGCGGCGCACGATCGGGTTCGTGATGATCGACGCGGCGTTGCCTTCGGCGATCACCTTCGCCTCGTAGAGGATGTACGCGCGATCGGTGATCCGCAGCGTCTCGTTGACGGCGTGATCGGTGATCAGGATCGAGATGCCGGTCCGCTTCAGCTCGCGCAGGATCTTCTGGATCTCCTCGACCGTGATCGGATCGACACCGGCGAACGGTTCGTCGAGCAGCAGCAGAGCCGGCTCGCTGGCGAGCGAACGCGCGACTTCGAGTCGACGACGTTCCCCGCCGGACATCGTCTCGGCCGTCGCGTCGCGGAGGTGTCCGAGTTGCAGCTCGTCGAGCAGCTCCTCGGCGCGTCGCGTGCGATCGGCGCGCGGGAAACCGCGGGCCTCCAGCACGGCGAGCACGTTGTCGATCGCCGTCATGCGCCGGAACACCGATGGTTCCTGCGACAGGTAGCCCATGCCGGCGCGCGCGCGCTTGTACATCGGCATCCGCGTGACGTCGGTGTCGCGCAGGAAGACGCGCCCGGCGTCGGGAGTCACCATTCCGACGCACATCCGGAACGTCGTCGTCTTGCCGGCGCCGTTCGGGCCGAGCAGTCCGACGATCTCGCCCTCGTCGACACGGATGTTGACGCCATCGACGACGCGGCGGCGCCGGTACTGCTTGACGAGACCTTCGGTGCGCAGGATCTGCGACATCGGCCGCGTCAGCGAATGAACCCGAACCGGTTCGGGCCGAACGGCGGGAACGGCCAGAAGCCCATCAGCGCCCGGCCGAGGACGTGTTCGCGTGGGACGAAGACCTGCGGAGCGCGCGGCGGCGACCATTCCTTGCCGACTTGGCCGAACAAGATGCTGCCCTCGCCGCGGTACGCCGGGCTGATCGTCGCCGACAGCACGTGGTTCTCGCCCGGCAGGTCGGTGAACACGACGCGATCTCGTCCGCGCAGCACGACCGGGTTCTCGTCGGCGTCGACCGGTCCATCGGGATCGCGTGCCCGGCTGTTGCCGACCAACGTCCGAACCGCGCTCGGATCCTTCGGGTCGACCATGCGACCGTCGGCGGTCACGCCGACCGTCATCGCGGTCCACGCGCGACCGTCGGCCGACTGCAGCGGATTGTCACCGAGCATGAAGTAGTGACCGGCGGGAACCTCGATCACGTGATCGGGACCGGCGAACGGCCCGTCGTCGGCCTCGACGTAGTGATGGTCGCGGTGAAGCGTCAGGTCGTCGACGCGGACGCGTCCGCCACCGCCGACCATGATCGTCGCCGCGACCGAACCGGTCGTCTTCTCGCCGGCCGTGCCGCGCGTCAGTCGCGCGAGCGTGCGCAACGCGTCGGCGTCGCATTCGAGGCGCGCCACTTCGCGGCCGTCGCGCCACGCGATCAGTTCGTCGTCGACGTGCGCGAGTGCGACTCGCGTCGCGGTCCCCGGATCGATCGGCAGGTCGAACGGCTGCGTCGCCGCGATTTCGCGCCCTTGCACGGTCGCGCGCAGGCGGGCCTTCCCGTCCTTCTGCAGCTCCAGCGAGAAGATCTTCGTCGCGCCGGCCGACGACACCTGGACTTCGAGGGCCAGCGAGTCGAACCGTTCGGTCGGAGTCAGCGTCGCCGCGATCCGCACGTCCTGCACACCGTCGAGGTCGCGGGCGCCGCCTTCGCTGATCAGCGCGCGCGCGACCGACGTCGGGTAGCCGTCCATGTAGCGGTTGACGATGCCGCCATAGCGAGCGTCGTCGACGTAGCTCAGGCGACTCGTCAGCCCGCGCTGTCCGGTCAGGACGAGAGCGTCACCGTCCTCTTGCCACGCTCCACTCGTGCTCCAGAACTGGCCGAGGATCGCAGGCGTCGCGCCGTCGGCGAGGTACCGCCGCGCCGGATAGATCTCCTTCCACATTCCGTCCTGCAGCGACGCCGGCTTGCGCACGACGCTCGCGACGCGGCCGTCCGGACCGACTTGGTAGAGGTTGCCGCCGGCGATCCGCAGCCGGTCGCCGGGGATGCCGACGATCCGCTTGACGTAGTTCTGGTTCTGGCGGATCGGGTAGCGGAACACCGCGATGTCGAAGCGTTCCGGCTCGAACAGCAGGAAGTGCAGCTTGTCGACCAGGATCCGGTCGTGCACGCCTCCGCCGCCCATCATCGTCGGCTGCATCGACGACGTCGGGATCATGTAGGCCTCGATGACGGTC
>JAEYTU010000439.1 GCA_023433825.1 Planctomycetota bacterium | reverse complement strand
ACGTCGACGCGTCGGCGCCGCAGTTGGTCCGCGTCGCCGATGGTCGCGTTCTGCCGCACGGCACGTGGTTCGAAACCGGCGCCGACGAAGTCGTCGCGCTGTCGGGCGACGTCGGCGTGCTGACGGTGCGGAAGGGCAGCCGATGGAAGGTCTCGACGCTGTCGACCGACCTCGCGCGCCTGTACCTCCAACGCGGCGAGATGGAGGCGTTCGTCCGCGCCGACGTTCGCCCGCGGTTCTTCCAAGTCGACACGCCGGTCACGCGCGCCGTCGATCTCGGCTGTCGCTACGTGCTGACCGTCGACGACGACGGCGCGACGCGGATCGAGGTCACGCTCGGACAGGTCGCGTTCGAGAGCGAGATGCGGGAAGTGTTCGTGCCGCGCCGCGCGGTCTGCGTCGCGACGCGCGCGCGCGGGCCCGGGACGCCGCGGTTCCTCGACGCGGATCCGACGTTCGTCGCGTTGGTCGACGCGTTCGACGGTGTTGCGGTCGACGACGTCGACGCGAGGTACGTGCGCGGCGAGGCGCTGGCGCGCGGTGCCGTCACGCCGCGCGACACACTGCCGCTGTGGCACCTGCTGCAGGAGCGCGATCCGCGGATCGTCGCGTGCGCCGAGGCCGAGCTGATTCGGCTCGTCGGGATGCCGGAAGGCGTCGGTGTCGACACGAAGTCGGCAGAGCGTCCGACGCTCGCGCAGTGGAAGGTCCACCTCGACACGTTCTGGTGGTGAGTACGTTCGGGTCGTGAGTCGGGTCGTGCGCGGGGCGCGCCGAGTTTTCGATGGACGAGTGCCGGCCGCTTCGTGTCCGCTGCGCCGGTCATGGACATCCAGATCCAACGTCCAGGCGGCGGCGGTGGTGCCGGCGCGCTGATCTATCTCCCCGGAATTCTGCTGATCGGTTGCGGCGTGCTGATCCTCGTCGATCCACCGATCCTGCCCGTCTTGGTCGGCACGCTGCTGATCCTGTTCGGGTTGCTGCTGGTCGCGTTGACCGTTGCGATCCGCCGCCTCGCCCAGCGCGGGATCGGCGGGATGATGGGCGGAATGGGGGGGATGGGCGGCATGGGTGGGCCGGGGCAGTTCCCGTTCGGGGGGCAGGGGCCGGGGCCTGGGCGGCGGTGAGGGCGCCGGCCGTCAGTCCACCCGCCCCTTGACCATCGCCGAGACGACCAACTGCAGCGCATTCGCGCCGACCGCCGGCGCGAGCCATTGGAAGTGCAACCGCAGCCCGCGCAGCGTCGGGTTGTCGGGGATCGGCAGCCCGAACTGCGCCGCGCCGGCGGCGTCGCTGGTCGCGGCGAACGAGTGCGCGACGTCGGTGCGCAGCCAACACCCCGGCGCGCCGAGCGGTGCCAGGTCGAGCGGCAACGGCAGCGCGCCGAACGTCGTCTCACTGGTGCCGAACACGAGCGCGAGCGGCGTGTTCGCCGGCGCGGCGGTCGCGAGCAGGGTGAACGTCGTCGCCGTCGTCGGCGTGCCGCGCCAGCCGATGCCGACGGGCTGCTGATCGGCCTTCGGGCAGCCGGTGCCGACGACGACCGTGGTGCCGCCGCCGACGGTCAGCACGAGGTTCGCCGCGTTCGGGGTCACGCCGAGCCCGCCGGTCACCGGGTTCCGCGCGTCGTAGGCCGTCGCGTAGACCTGCTCGATCGTCGTGCTGCGGCGTGTGCCCGGCTGCGTGCCGTCGAACACCGAACCCTGGACGACGATGTCGACGATCAGATCGCGCTGGCCGTCGTGCACGAACGGCGCGGTCAGCCCGAGCATGCACCATTGATCGAGCCGCATGACCTGCGTCGCCGGGGTGCGCGACAGGACGGTGACCGGGTTCGTGACGTTCGCGGCGAACGTCGCGCCGAACGTCCCGGGCAGATGTGCCAAGCGCACTTCGAGGGACGTGAACGTGTAGGTGCCGTTCCCGCCGCCGGCGAAGCCGAGGTCGGTGATCGTGCTGCCGGCCGATGGCAAGTAGCTGGCGGGCACGCGGATCTGCGCGCGAACGTTCTGGAACGAGCCGGTCGGACCGCGCGCGCCGAGTGGGATGCTGTTGATCGTGCCGGCGCTCGCGCTGGCGGTCGGGACGTACACCTGGGCGGCGGCGGGTGCGGCGAGGAGGGCGGCGAGCGCGACGGCGGCGACGAGGGAAGCGACGAATGCGGGTGCGATCCTTGCCATGGCTCGCTCGGTATCGGCTCGTCCGACGCCGTGGCTACATTCCGGCGATGGGTCAACGCTTGGCGCTCGTGGGTTTCGCCGCCCTTCTTCTGCCGTTCGTCCTCCCCGCACAGGACACGCCGGCGCCGGCGCCCGCGCCGGCGAAAGCGAAGCCGCAGGTCTACGACGCGAAGGCCGACGCGAAGGCCGACGTCGCCGCCGCCGTCGCGCGCGCGAAGCGCGACCACAAGCGGGTCATTGTCCAGATCGGCGCGAACTGGTGCGGGTGGTGCGTGCTGCTGCACGAGAAGCTGCACCAAGACCGCGCGCTCGCGGCGACGCTGAAAGCCGAGTTCGAATACGTCCTCGTCGACGTCGGCCGCATGGACAAGAACATGGACTTGGTCGCGAAGTACGGCGTCGAGTTGAAGAGCATCCCGTACCTGCTCGTGCTCGACGGCGACGACAAGGTCGTCGTGCGGCAGCCGACCGAGCCGCTCGAGGAGGGGAAGGCGCATTCGTCGGCGGCGATCGCGAAGTTCCTCGACGCGCACAAGGCGCCGCCGGTCGATGCGGCGAAGGTCGTCGCCGACGCGCTCGCGCGGGCGAAGGCCGAGGACAAGCTCGTGTTCCTGCACTTCGGCGCGCCGTGGTGCGGCTGGTGTCATCGGCTCGAAGACTGGATGGCGTCGCCGACGGTCGCGCCGGTGCTCGCGCGGCAGTTCGTCGACTGCAAGGTCGACATCGACCGAATGACGGGCGGCAAGGACGTGCAGAAGAAGTGGCGCACCGGTGACGGTGGCGGCATTCCGTGGTTCTCGTTCGTCGATGGTGCCGGCGCGACGAAGGTGACGTCGGATGGGCCGAAGGGGAACGTCGGGTTCCCGGCGAAGGCCGACGAGATCGAGCACTTCGTGACGATGCTGAAGACGGCCGCGACGAAGCTCGACGCCGACGCGATCGCGCTGCTGGCGAAGTCGCTCGAACCGAAGCCGGTGCCGCCGGCGAAGGAGAAGTGAGATGGGCGGCGGACAGCGGTCCGCGTCGGCGTCGTTCTTTGTGGTGAAAAGTGAAACGAAGGTGCCAGGCACTTTCTTTTCACTTCGCGGCGGAAAGTGAAACGAAAGTGCCTGGCACGAACGTTTCACCCGCGGGCTTCGCGTTGGCGGTGATCGGCGTCGTCGCCATCGGCGTGGCGCTCGTGCTGGCGATCGGTTCGTGGAATGCGCCGAGTGGAACGTCGAACGACACGCCCGCGCCGACGATCGACTCGGCGCAGGCGTCGACGGCGCCCCTGCACGCGCCGCGCGCACCGATCGCCCTCCCTGCGCCCCCGACACATACCAGTCCGTCGACACAACTGCGCGTCGTCTCCGCCGACGGCCGCCCGCTCCCCGGCGTCGACGTTCTCCATGCGCTCGCGTCGCAACTGCGAACGGCGACCGACGTCGAAGCGCGACTCCGCGAGATCGGCGTCGTCGTGCAGACCGACGCCGAAGGGATCGCGCGGTGGCCGTGGCGCGCGATCGACGGCGAATGGTGG
>JAEYTU010000343.1 GCA_023433825.1 Planctomycetota bacterium | reverse complement strand
CGGCTGGCTGCTGGAGATCCCGGCCGGAACGCTCGAAGCCGGTGAGACGCCGCTTCGCTGCGCGAAACGCGAACTGATCGAGGAGACCGGCCACCGCGCGCGCCGCTTTCGGAAGCTCGGCGCAATCCTGCCGGCGCCTGGCTTCTGCACCGAGATCATCCACCTGTACCTCGCGGAGAACTTGGCGCCGGCGCACGGAGAACTCGACGACGACGAGCACTTGCGCGTCGTCTCGATGACCGAGCGCGAGATCCTCGACGCCGTTGCGAAGGGCCGCTTGCGCGACGCGAAGTCGCTCTGCGCGATCCTGCACTGGTTGCAGGGAAAGCGGCGCGTTGACGCTCGTCGGCGACGCCCGTAAGCGTTGCGCGCTTCGATGGCCACTCGTGATCTCGCGGCTCGTCTCCGGCATCTGGAGCTCTTTCGCGACCTGACGCTCGACGAGCTGCAGGCTCTCGCCGTCGGCGCCGAGATCCACCGGTTCGCGCTCGGCGAGATCCTGTTCCGCGAGACCGAGCCACGGCTGTACCTGCGGATGATCGAGGCGGGTCGCGTCGACATCAGCAAGACGACGTCGTTCGGGACCGTCGTCCACCTGATCAGCTACGGCGTCGACGACTTCCTGTCCGAAGGCGTGCTGCTCGGCGAGACCGTCCACTCGACGACGGCGATCGCCGCCGAGGCGACGACGTGCCTCGCGTTCCACCGCGACTTCGTCAAACGCACGCTCGACGAGAACCCGCTGATCCGCAGCAAGATCCTGACGCAGATGCTGCACGCGATGGCGCAGCGGCTGAACCTCGTGGCACCGCCCGACAACCCCGAGGCGTTGCCGTTCGCATCCGGGCGAACGCGCGTCGAGCACGACTTGCTCGGCGAGCGCGAGGTTCCGGAAGACGCCTACTACGGCGTGCAGACCGTGCGGGCGATCGACAACTTCAAGATCAGCGGCACACGTCTGCTGCGTTACCCCGAACTGATCAAGGCGCTCGCCGTCGTCAAGCTCGCGGCGGCGCACGCGAATCGTGAGTGCGGGCTCTTGTCCGACGCGATCCTGACCGGCATCGCCGGCGCATGTCAGGACCTGATGGACGGCAAGCTGCACGGCCAGTTCGTCCTCGACGTCATGCAAGGCGGCGCCGGCACGTCGACGAACATGAACGCGAACGAGGTCATCGCGAACCGCGCCCTCGAGTTGATGGGTCACCGGAAGGGCGACTACCGCCACTGCGATCCGCACAACCACGTCAACTGCTCGCAGTCGACGAACGACGCGTACCCGACCGCGCTGAAGCTCGCGATGGTGTTCACGAACGAGGAGCTGGTCCGCTCGATGCGCGACCTGATCGCCGCGTTCCGCACGAAGGCCCACGAGTTCCGCCACGTCGTCAAGATGGGCCGCACGCAGTTGCAGGACGCCGTACCGATGACGCTCGGCCAGGCGTTCGAGGCCTACGCCGCGAGCCTCGAACAAGAGGTCGAAGGGCTGCTCGTCTGCGCGCGCCTGCTGCTGTCGGTCAACATGGGCGGCACGGCGATCGGGACCGGGATCAACGCGCCGGCCGAGTACCCGTCGCGCGTCGTCGCGCACCTTCGCCGGATCACCGGCCTCGACATCCGGCTCTCGAAGAACCTGATCGAGGCGACCCAGGACACCCAGGCCTACGTCGTCTACTCGTCGGGGCTGAAGAGCCTCGCGATTAAGCTCTCGAAGATCTGCAACGACCTTCGCCTGCTGTCGTCGGGACCGCGCTGCGGCCTCGGCGAGATCCATCTGCCGCCGATGCAACCCGGCTCGTCGATCATGCCGGGCAAGGTCAACCCGGTGATCCCCGAGGTCGTCAACCAGGTCTGCTTCAAGGTCATCGGCAACGACCTGACCGTCACGCTCGCGGCCGAAGCCGGTCAGCTCGAACTGAACGTCATGGAGCCGGTCATGGCGGCGTGCATCTTGGAGTCGATCAAGATGTTCAAGAACGCCGCGCAGTCGCTGCGCTGGCACTGCGTGCTCGGGATCACGGCCAACGAAGCGCGCTGCCGCGAATACGTCGAGCGCAGCATCGGCGTCGTCACGGCGCTGAACCCGGTGCTCGGCTACGAAGTCTCGTCGAAGCTCGCCGCCGAAGCGCAGCGCACCGGGCGCGGGATCGTCGAACTCGTGCGCGAACAGGCGCTGCTGACCGAGGATCAGATTCGCGAGCTGCTCGATCCGGCGAACATGGTCGGCCTGCCTCGCGCCTGACGCGCGATCACGGCACTTCGACCTGCAAGCCGTTCGTCGCCGACATCCCCTGCGCCGCGGCGGCGTCGACGTAGAACGCCTGCCAGAACACGTCGGTCCCGACCGGCAGCCGCGCGAGGAACGACGCGTCGATCGAGATCGTCCCGGCCGGCGGCGTCGTCAACGGGAGCGTCAGCGCCGGCTGCGGCACCAACACGCCGCCGAACAGCGGCACGTTCCCCGCCGTCGTCCCGAGCACGATGGCGCCCGGTGTGCTCGGACGCAGATTGCCGAGCGTCACGCGGATCGGAACGACGCCATTCTTCGTCCCCACGCCGGCGATCGTCGGCCGCCCACCGAGACCGGCGATCCCGCCCGGCACCTCCACCCATCGCAGCGTCTGCGTCGCGGCGAACTGCGCGATCGTCCCGCGCGCGGTGCCCAGCGAACGCGCGTTGTCCTCGCTGTTCGCGACGCCCATGACGTAGCCCGAGTAGTTGACGAGCGGGCCCGACCAGACGTTGACCCGCGCGCCGGGGCTGTACGCCATGATCGTTCGGAAGCGGTTGTCGGGCGTCCGGTAGCCGTACGAGTACGGGAACAGCGCGTTGCTCGCGTTCGCGCGATCGTGCGAGCAACCCTGCGTGTGCCCCATCTCGTGCGTCAGCGTGTGGCCCGACAGACACGTGCGCACCGTGACGCTGAACGCGCTCGTGCGGAACCCGGTCGAGTTGTTGGTCATCAGGTACCCGACGCCGCAGAAGCTCGACGACTGGTTTATGATCAGCCCCATCAAGTCGCCGCCGTGGTTCGTGCGGATCGCGTGGACTTCGTCCATGTGGCCGTCGGTCGTGCTGCGGAAGCGCGACAGGTCCGTGCTCGTGCCGAGTTCGACGTAGTTCGTCTCGCCGACGTAGACGAGGCGGTACTCGATGTCGACACCGCTCGCGCGGCAGCCGGCGGTCGCGTTCGCGATCCGCAGTGCGAGTTCGGCCTGGATCGCCGACGCGCCGCCCGCGCTCGTCCGCGCAGCCGGTGTGTAGAAGAGGCAGACGTCGATCGTCGTGATCGAGCCGGCCGACAGCGGGGTCACGTTCCCGGCGGGATCGACAGGCGCCGTCACCGCGTGCGACGCGTCGTTGCCACAACCGCGTTCCGGCCGCGTGTCGCGACTGCCGTCGAGCGTTTCGAGGACGTGCAGCCCGCTCGGCCCCGCCGGCCGCAGCGCGAACGCCAGGTCACCACTCTCGCCGTGCGCCGCCGTCGTGCCGTCCGCGGCGACGACGACGACGAACGTTCCGTTGCCGGGCAGCGTGCCGTCGAAGCACAGATGGCCGTGGACGTCGGCGCGCCGCACGAGTGCCACCGGCGGAACTGCGAACGGCGACAGGTCGAACGTCGCAGCCGCGCCGCTGACGTCGAGTGCGAAGCGTCGCAGCGCGTCGACGTTCGGACGCACGAAGCGGTGCGCGACGATCGCCGGGTTCGCAGCGCGTTCGGCGGTGTGCCAAGACTCCGCTGCGTCGGTCGCGACGGCCGGGCGCCACAGCGGCGCCGGGGTCGGGGTCGCCTGCGCGGTCAGACCCGCGGCGAGCGGGAGAAGGTGCACCAAGTGCACGAGAACGAACGAAGCGACGACAGCGTGGTGGCGCATGGTGGAGGTCCGAGCAGGGAAGCGCAGAAGCGTAGCCGCGGTGCGGCGCTGCGGCGGACGGCGAGCTACTTGCCCTGCCACCAGTCCTTCAGCCCGCGCGCGGACTTCGTCAGCGTCTCGATCTGCGCTTCGGTGAGTCCGGCGGTGCGACCGAGCTTCTGCAGCAGCGCCGTCGACACGCCGCCCCAGAACCGCGCCGACCGCAGCGTCGGTTCGTCGCCGAAGTCGGCCTCGTCGATCGGAACGTCGAAGTCGAACCCGAGCACGTCCTTGTTCTTCTCGAGAAACTCGGCGAGGCGCTTGCCGAGCGGCAACTTCGTCAGCAGTTCAGGGAGCTTCGGCGCGGCGTCGCGCAGCGTGACCGTCCACCGCGACTGCACGCGGTTGCTCGTGTCGGATGCCGGTGTCTGGACGATGTCGAGATCGATCGTGCCCGTGCGGGTAACGAACCCGAGTGTCGACAGGTACGCGTTCGCGATGCCGACCGGCAATCCGGTGATCCGCCAGTGGCGTTCGTCGGCGCCGCCGATCGAGAACTTCGCGTCGTCGAACGCGCCGTCGACGGTCGATCGGGTCAGCAGGTCGAACCACAGCAACGTGCTGCGCACCGGTCCGGCGTCGACCTTCGTCAGGCGCAACGTTCCGGCGAACGGCTCACCGGCGACCGTCGAGTCGCGGACCGCGATCTCGGCGCGTTCGACGAGAATCCGTTCGACGACGATTCCGCGGCGAATCCGAATCACGTCGGGCTTGGCGAGACGTTCGAAGTCGCCCGTCACGCCTTCGACGCTCAGCAGCTCGATTCGTCGCGTGCCGATCAGCAGCGACGTCATCGCGATGTCCAGCGTGCAGTGTTCCGCGCGAAGGTCGAACGCGGCGCGGCCGCCGGTGCTGCGGAAACGCGCTTGGTCGAGTTCGATGCGGCCGGTCAGCAGATTGCCGCGTGCGCTCGCGAACTCGATCGCGACGTTGGAGCGACTCGCGCCGATCGATGCGATCCAACGCACGGTCGCCTCGAAGAACACGAACTGCATCAACGCGAGGGCGACGATCGACGCCGCGGCGATCACGCCGGTCGCGACGAACGCGATCCGCCGGACGCGCGATCGGCGTCGAGGTCGGACGTCGGTCTCGATCGGCGACGGGGAAGGCGACGGCGACAGGGACGGCGATGGTGCCGGCGATGGTGCCGGCAACGTGTCGCTCGGCTCGACACTCGGAACTGCGGGGCTTCGGAGAAAGAAGCCGGCGATGCCTTGGACGACGAGCAGGACGAGTTCGAGGAGTGCAGCGATCATCGCCGCCACGACCGGGGCGACGATCTCGAGCACCAGGCCGATCAGCAGTTCCATTCGCGCGATCTAGCGCCGGGCGAGGACGAAGTCCTGCTCGACGTCTTCGTCGGTCGCGACGACGTCGACGAACGCGTCGACCCGCGACCCGTCGTCGACTTCGCAGACGACGCGGTGGCGACCTTCGCCGAGGCGAAACGTCGCCTGCGGAGGCTTGTCGCGCGCGCGCCACGCCGTGCGGACGACGGCGCGACCCTCCTCGTCGACGACGACCAGCCGGACGACGCGGCCCGGCACGATCGACGGTCCGGCGAACGTCATCCGACATGGGTAGCCAGGCCGCAGCGCCAGCGTGATCGTCGTCCAGTCGTCGACGCGCAGATCGACCGTCTCGACGATCGGCGCGAAGCGACCCGTGACGCGCAGTTCGTGGCGTCCGACCGCGCCGATCACCATGTACCCGTCCTCCTCGGGCACGGCCGGAAGCACGAGACCGCCGGGGAGCTGGAGTTCGACGTTCGGATGGCCGGCGAGCGCGCCGACGAGCCGGACGAACAGCGTCCCGAGCGCCGGCGGCCGGACGAGCCCGACGTCGATCAGCGCACCCGACGGTGCCGTCAGCTCGGCGACGACGAACGGCGGGCCCGACGCGAACTCGGCAGTCACGACGTAGTCGCCGGCCGGCAGCGGCCCGAACAGGAACTCGCCGTCGACGTCGACGCGGGCGGCGCGCACCGGACCCGGATGGCCCGGCCGGCGAAGGCGCAGCGAAGCCGGCATCGGCCCGTCGTCGTCCCACGCGATCCGGCCGAAGATCCATACCCCGGGGACGATCGGCGCGAAGGCCGGCGCGGATGGCGCGGACTGCGCACGCGGCGCGGGGGCGACGACGAGCGTCGACAGGAGCAGCAATGCCGCGACACCGGACGCGTTCGACATGGACCTCGCCTGCGGGATCGGCGGCGCGCGCCTTTGGCCGACTCGGAAGGCGCCTTCGACGCAGCAC
>JAEYTU010000336.1 GCA_023433825.1 Planctomycetota bacterium | reverse complement strand
CGTCAGCGCCTCGAACACGTCGCAGACGCGGACGAGCCGACTGACCGAACTCGGTTGGAATGCGAACGCCGGCCGCGGGTAGCCGGAGCCGTTCTCGCCCATGTGGTGGCAGAACGCGGCGCCGACGATCAGCGGGTCGAGATGGCGCTGGCCGAGCAGGATCTCGCCGCCGAGCCGCGGGTGGGCGCTCATGACCTGCCGTTCCTCGGGGGTCAGGCGGCCCTTCTTCAGCAGCAGTTCCTGCGGGATCCGCGACTT
Organism: Planctomycetota bacterium; assembly: GCA_023433825.1. Taxonomy (GTDB): domain Bacteria; phylum Planctomycetota; class UBA1135; order UBA1135; family UBA2386; genus JAEYTU01. The sequence continues at coordinate 3,432 of JAEYTU010000336.1, read as the reverse complement.
GCCGATGTCGTGCAGCAACGCCGCCGTGCCGACGCGCAGCAGTTGGCGGTCGTCGCAGCCGGCGGCGCGCGCGACTTGCAGCGCGAGCAGTGCGACGCGCACCGAGTGACCGACCGTGTAGCTGTCGATCTCGTCGTAGGCGGCCAGCGCGAGCAGCGCGCTCGGTTCGCGGACCATCCGCTTGACGGTCGACTCGACGATGCCGCGCGTTCGGTCGAACTCGAGCTCGTCGCCGTGCGCCGCCGCGACGTGGTTCTCCTGCAGCAGCTCCGACATCTGCTGGTAGTGGACGAGCACGTCACCGCCCGGCGACGGCTCGCGCGAATCGTGGCCGCGACGGTGGAGCGGGCGGACGTGCGGCAGGCGATGCCGGCGCGCGGCGGCATCGAACGCGCTCGCCGCGAAGGCGTCGCGTTCGCGTTCGTCGCACAGCAGGTCGACGAGCCGGCCGAGTTCGGCGGCGTCGATCCCGTGGCGGAACTCGATCCCGGCGAGCTCGCGTTCCTTCGCGATTCGCAGCAGTCGGCCGGCGTGGACGCTGGCGGCCAGCAGCGCCGCACCGCCGTGGCAGATCTCGGGACCGACGAACTCGAACCGCAGCACACCGTTCCGATCGAGGCAGTCCTCGACGCCGCTCGCGAGGCGCTCGAGGACCTGCGCCGTCGCCGGGCTCGCCGACCCGGCGATCTCGTGCTGGACGAGCGCCGTCACGAGGTGGTGCGCGACCTCGTCGACGCGACGATGCAGTGGCTCGTCGATCGCGTTCATCGTGGCGACGACCCCGGCGTCGTCGCGCGGAGCGCGCAACTGCGCAATGCCGCGAACAGGGCCGATCCCGGACCGTCCGCCGGAAGCGACGTCAGCTGCTGCAGCAGTCGGCTGAGTTCGTCCGGTGCGATCTCGTGGGTCCGGCAGAGGTCGTGCATCGACTTGCGCAGTTCGGCAGAAGCGCGTTGCCGCGACAGACCGGGACCGTTGCAGGCGAGGTCCATCAGGATCCAGAAGCGCTCGGCGCGCAGGCCGCACGTGAAGTCGGGAACGACCGGCGGCGGCAGCGACGCGAGGTATCCGAGGAACGCGCCGACTTCCGGCGAGCCGATCCGTTCGTCGACCGGCTCGGGGATGGCGTCGGTCCCGGTCGGCGCGCGCGGCTGCTGCAGGAACTCGTTCAGCACGAGATGCAGGACGTCGTCGATCAGTTCCTCGGCGATGCCGTCGTCGGCCGCGCACAGCGTCGCTTCGGGGACGGCCGACTGCGTCGAAAGCGCGGCGGCGGCCGCTTGGGTGCGGTCGTCGATCTCGGCGCGGACCCGGTGTGGGTCCAGTCGTTGTTTCTTCCCGGGCCTCCTGGCCATCGCCGACCGGCATCGGCACTTGGCGCCTCGCGGCCTGAATCGGCCGTCGAGAACTGGGAGGCGGGTCAGTTCTGCGATGGGACCTGCCCGGCTCCGAAGCCGTCGAGGATCCGGTGGATCGCGACAAGGCGGCGCGCGAGATCCGGGATCGCGAACACCTGCTGCCGAACCCAGGCGTCGGCCGGCAACTGCGCGAGCAGCAGATCGCCGAGGCGTTCGCCCGCTGCCAGCGGCTGGTCGTGCACCGCCTCGGTGAAGCAGCCGGCCTTCGCGACGCGTGCGACGAGCCGGACCGACTCGCGCGTCGCCAGTTCGACGTCGGAACACGTCGTCGGCACCGGCTCCAGGCGGGCGACGCGGAACGGGCGATGCCGTTCCTCGTGGACGACGCGGTACCGACCGAGCCCCTTCAGCAGGATCAGCGCGCGGCCTTCGGGGAGGGACTGGTGCTCGACGACCCGACCGAGTCCGACGACGTCGCCGATCCGCGGCGTGCCGTCCGAGTCGCAGAGGCCGCGGGGATCGAGCACGGCCATCGCGATCAGACGTTCGCCGGCCATCGCGTGCGCGAGCATCGCCCGGTAGCGCGGTTCGAAGACGTGGAGGATCTGTTCGCCACCCGGCACGAGCACGAGGTTCGGCAGCGGGAACAGCGGTGCGGAACCACTGAAGTTCGGGCCCGGTGCGCATGCGTCACCGCAATCGGTGGCGTTCGATCCTCCGATCGGTGGCTCGTCTGGCATGGTCGGCTCGGTCTCCAGGAGAACGGTCTCGTCGCGTCGATCGGAAGTCTCGCGCGCCGCCCACGCGCGCGCTTCGGTCGCAGGAGGCGTTCGTCGACGGCCTGCTAGGATGCGCCGCGCATGGATCAGATCGTCGTCGTCGCCGCCTGTCGGACACCCATCGGCAAGTTTCTAGGCGCGCTCGCTCCGATGTCGGCCGTCGAACTCGGCGCAACCTGTGTGCGGGCGCTGATGGAGCGGAGCGGAGTGCCCGCGGCGGACGTCGACGAAGTCGTGTTCGGCCAAGCGCGTCAGCTCGGCTCCGGACCGAATCCGGCACGGCAGGTCGCGATCCGCGCCGGGATCCCGGAGACCGCGCCGGCGATGACGATCAACAAGGCGTGCGGCTCGGGTCTGAAGGCGATCGACCTCGCGCGCGCGGCATTGCTGCTCGACGGGCGAAAGTTCGTCGTCGCGGGCGGCATGGAGAGCATGACGAACATCCCGTTCCTGCTGCCGCAGATGCGCCAGGGCTATCGACTCGGCCACGGCGTCGCGCAGGACGGCAACTATCAGGACGGCTTCACGTGCGGGATCCTGAAGGAGCCGATGGGGATGACGGCCGAGTACCTGGCCGACGACTACCGGATCGGTCGCGACGAGCAAGATCGCTACGCCGTGATGTCGAACCAGCGCGCCGAAGCCGCGCAGAAGGCCGGTCGGTTCCGCGACGAGATCGCGCCGGTCACGATCGCGGATCGCAAGGGTCCGATCGTCGTCGACACCGACGAGCACGTGCGTCACGGGGTCACGCTGGACGCGCTCACCAAACTGCCGCCGGTCTTCCGTCGCGAGGGCGGCACGGTGCACGCCGGCAATTCGTCCGGCATCACCGACGGCGCGGCTGCCCTGCTGCTGACGACCGAGTCCGAGGCGCGGCGCCGTGGCATCGCGCCGCTCGCGACGCTCGGACCTTCGGCGACCGCGGGCGTGTCGCCGCGAATCATGGGCATCGGCCCGGTCCCGGCGTTCCGCAGTCTGTGCGAGAAGGTCGGCAAGGGGGTTCGCGACTTCGACTTGATCGAGCTGAACGAGGCGTTCGCCGCGCAGGTCATCGCCTGCGATCGCGACCTCGGCCTCGACATGGAGCGCGTGAACGTCAACGGCGGCGCGATCGCGCTCGGTCATCCGATCGGCGCGACCGGCGCGCGCATCGTCGTCACGCTGCTGCACGAGATGCGACGCCGCGACGCGAAACTCGGCGCCGCGACGCTGTGCATGAGCGGCGGCATGGGGATGGCGGTCGCATTCGAACGATGAACGCGTCCTCGCTGGCCGAGACCGCGGCGTTGCGC
>JAEYTU010000300.1 GCA_023433825.1 Planctomycetota bacterium | reverse complement strand
CCGTCGACGTGACGCGCGATCCGGCGCACGACACGGCGATCGCGACGATGGTCGAGATCGTCGCTCAGCTCGCGGACGCGCTGGCGCACGCGCACCGCGCCGGCATCGTCCATCGCGACGTCAAGCCGGGGAACGTTCTGCTGCGGCCCGACGGCACGCCGGTGCTGACCGACTTCGGGCTCGCGCGCACGTTGCGGCAGCCGTCGATGAGTCGCAGCGGCGACGTCGCCGGAACGCCGTTCTACATGGCGCCGGAGCAGGTCTTCGGTCGGCGCGACGTCGACGGGCGCGCCGACGTCTTCTCGCTCGGCGCGACGCTGTACGAGCTGCTGACGTTGGTGCGCCCGTTCGCCGGTGAGACGTCGGCGTCGGTGCTGCATCAGATCGTCCATCGCGAGCCGGAGCCGATCCGGCGTCACAACCCGGGGCTGCCGATCGACATCGTCGCGATCGTCGGCAAGGCGCTCGAGAAGGACCCCGCGCGGCGCTATCCGACGGCCGAGGCGTTCGCGGCCGATCTGCGCGCGTTCCTCGCGTATCGGCCGGTCAGCGTGCGGATGCCGACGCCGCGCGAACGCGTCCTTCGCTATGCGCGCCGCGAGCCGCTGAAGGCGACGTTCGCCGTCGTCGTGCTGCTGGCGGTCCCGACGATCGCCGTGCTCGCCGGGTATCTGATCGCGCAGGCGCCGCAGGTCGCCGCCGGCGAACGATTCGAACGCGCGCAGCGGTTGGAACACGTGTTGGCCGAGGCGTTCGCCGAACTCGGCGAAGGCGCGCGCGACGCCGCGCGGGCGGGGTTCGCGTCGGCGTTGGAACTCGACGCCGGCAGTCCCGAAGCGGTGGCGGGGCTCGCCGTCGCCGCGCTGGCCGAAGGCGGTGCGCGTGCGGCGTTGCAGGTGCTCGACGCGCACGTGGCGAGCGTCGACGCATGCGCGCCGTTGCAGCGGCTGCGGCGTTCGTTCGCAGCGCGCGACGACGCGTCGGCGGTGGCGACGGAGACCGCAGCGCCGCCGGTCGACGCGCTCGATCACTTCCTGATCGGCGTCGTCGCGATGGTCGACGGCCACGCCGGCAAAGCTGCGAAGTTCGCCGACGCCGCGCGGTCGCTGGAGCGCGCCGTCGTGACGTCACGCCACGCGCGGCCGGTGTTCCACTTCGAATGGCTGCACGCGGTCGCCCATGTCGGCGACGCCGGCGACATCGAGCGCGCGAGCGCGGCGGTGCTGGCGCTGTGGCCGGAGTCGGCGTTCGCATGGTTCTGGGCTGGGTTCGCGGCACTCGGCGCGGATTCGGCGCGCGCGGTCGAACGGTTTCGTCGCGCGACGCAGCTCGAACCGCGGCACGCGCTGGCGCACGAGAACCTCGGCCTCGCGCTGCGTCAGATCGGCGACTACGCGGCGGCGAAGGCGGCGTACCGCGAAGCGCTGCGGCTCGCGCCGCGCGCGGCGCCGGCATGGTGCGGGCTCGCGCGGGCGTGCCTCGAGGACGACGACTTGGACGGTGCGCGGGTGGCGATCGACCGCGCGATCGGCGCTGGCGGTCGGACCGAGGTCACGCTGGGCTTGCTCGCGACGGTGCAGTGGCGGTCCGGCGAGCACGACGCGGCGTTCGCGACGGCGCACGAGGGGACGACGCGGTTCCCGAACTGCGCGCCGCTGTGGGTCGTCCGCGGTCGCGCCGAGTTGCAGGCCGAGCGGGCGGCCGACGGCCTCGCGTCGATCGACCGCGCCCACGCGAACGGCGCCGACGACACCGAGGCTTGGTTCCTGCTCGGGCTCGCGCGATTCCGGACGCAAGATCGCGACGGTGCGCGCGCGGCGTATGCGATGGCGATCGAACGCGACCCGCGCAATGCGGAGGCGCATTGCAACCTCGGGATCCTGCAGCGGGATGCGAAGGACGATGCGGCGGCGACGGCGTCGTTCCAGCGTGCGATCGACGCGAAGCCGACGCTGCGTATCGCCTACGAGAATCTGCTGACGATGGCCGTGCGGCGGAACGATCGCGCGACGTTCGCCGAACTGGTCGCGCGCTGGCGCGCGGCGGATCCGGCGTCGCCGCGGGCGCAGATCCAGGACGCGTACCTCGACTACTGGCTCGACGGCAGGAAGCGCGGTGCGCGGACGGCGGCGGCGCTGACGAAGGCGAGCGATGCGATCGAGAGGGAAGGCGGGAAGGACGTCGCGATGCTGCACTTCCTCGGCATGCTGCACGAGGTCGACGGCGATCGCGCGGCGGCGTTGGCCGCATTCGAGCGTGCGTTAGCCGGCGCCGAGGCAGGTCCGGCCGATGCTAACCAGCGGCAGGTGCGTGTCGACGTCGAACGCGTTCGACGGCTGCTCGCCGACAAGGATGGAGGCAAGAGCCGATGACGGAGTCCGAACCGCAGACGTTGACGTTGCTCCGGCGCTGGCACGAGGGCGATCGCGAGGCGCTCGGCGAATTGATCGCGCGCGACCTGCCGTGGATCCGGGAGCACGTGCATCGGCGGCTCGGGCCCGGGTTGCGAGCGCATGCCGACACGAACGACTTCGTGCAGGACGCGTTCGTCGAAGTGCTGCGGACCGGGCCGCGCTTTCTCGTGTCGGACCAGGAGCACTTCCGGGCGCTGCTGGCGCGGATCGTCGAGAACGTTCTGCGGATGCGGCACCGCCATCTGCATCGGCAGCGGCGCGACGTCGCGAAGGAGCAGCGGATCGGGAGTGGTGCGGTGCTCGACCTGGATGGGTCGCAGACGCGGCCGAGTCAGGCGGCGATGCGCTCCGAGAGCGAGTCGTGGCTGCAACTCGGGCTCGAGTTGCTCGACGCCGAGGACCGCGAGGTCGTACTGCTGCGCCAGTGGGACGGGTTGTCGTTCAACGAGGTCGGCCAGCGGCTGAACATCGCGGAGGACGCGGCGCGGATGCGCTTCTCGCGCGCGCTCGCGCGGCTGGCGCGGCTGGTCAAGCGGGTGCGCGGGGGCGAGCTGGCGGCCGTGTTGTCGGAGACGCCCGGGGGGCGGTGAGTGTTGACTTTGCGTTGGGAAGTGAAACAAAGGTGCCAGGCACCTTCGTGTCACTTTGCGACGGGAAGTGAAACGAAAGTGCCAGGCACCATCATTTCACTTCCGCCGCGCGTTGGCGGAGCTCGGGGATCATCGCGCGGAGGCGCTCGGCGCGGCGGCCGGGGTCGGGGTGCGTGCTCAAGAACTCGGGCCCGCTGCCGCCGCTGAGCTTGGCCATCCGCTCCCACAGGCGCGGCGCCTCCTCGGGGTCGTAGCCGGCGCGGATCGCGAAGATCAGGCCGATCTCGTCGGCCTCGGTCTCGTGCTCGCGACTGAACGGCAACAGCACACCGATGCTCGCGCCGGCGCCGAGGCCGCCGAGGATCAGCTCCTGCGTCGCGGGACTCGCCTCCGACAACTGCAGTCCCATCGCCGCGCCGCCGAGCAACGTCTGCGCCGCCGCCTGCTGACTCATCCGTTCGTTGCCGTGGTTCGACGTCGCGTGCGCGACCTCGTGCCCGATGATCACGGCCATGCCATCCTCGTTCTGCGTGATCGGCAGGATCCCGGTGTAGACGGCGATCTTGCCGCCCGGCAGGCAGAACGCGTTCGCGACCTTCGGCGCGTCGAGCAGCTTGAACTCCCACTGGTAGTCGCGCCCGGACGCCTTCGCGATCTTCGTCCCGACGCGCTGCAGCATCTCGTAGTCGCGGCCCGACGTGATCACGCGGTGCTCCTTCGTGATCTCGGTGTAGCTCTGGGCACCGAGCGCGTTCATCTCCGCATCCGAGAAGAGCGTCAGTTGGCGTCGCCCGGTCTCCGGGACGATGGCGCAAGAGCAGAGGGCGAACGAGAGGACGGTGGCAATGGCGAGCGAACGCATGACGGCGCGGAGTCTACTCCGAGCGCGTCGACACCGCCGCGCGCCGGGAATCCCCTTCGCTTGCAGATTCGGCCCTGCGCGGCAACCTTGTGCGGATGCAGCAGGAACTCGTGATCCTCGGCGGCGCCCGCACGGCGATGGCCGAGTACTCCGGCACGCCGGGCTACGGACTCTTGAAGGATCTCTCAGCGATCGAACTCGGAACGATCGCGACCAAGGCGGCGCTCGAACGCACCGGTGTGAAACCCGAACAGGTCGACCAGATCTTCGTCGGCAATGCGCTGCAGACCAGCAACGACGCGATCTACGGTGCGCGCCATGTCGGCCTGAAAGCCGGCCTGCCGATCGAAGTGCCGGCGCTGACCGTCAATCGGCTGTGCGGCAGCGGGATCCAGTCGGTGCTCTCCGCGGCCCACGCGATCCTCGCCGGTGAAGCGAAACTCTGCGTGGCGGGCGGCATGGAGAACATGAGCCAGGCGCCGCACGTGCTGCGCGGCGGTCGCGAGGGCTTCCGCTTCGGAACGCAGCCGAAGCTCGACGACCTGCTCTTCGCGGCCCTGCTCGACCCACATTGCGGTTTCTTCATGGCGCAGACCGCCGAGAACGTCGCCAAGAAGTACGAGATCGCGCGGCGCGACCAGGACGAATATGCGTTGCGCTCGCACAAGCTCGGCGCCGCGGCCGTGGCCGCCGGCAAGTTCGCGCAGGAGATCGTTCCGATCACGGTCAAGCGCGGGAAGAAGGAGGTCGTCGTCGACAAGGACGACCACATCAAGCCGGACACGACGCTCGAAGGTCTCGCCGCGCTGAACCCGGCGTTCGGCAAGGACGGGACGGTCA
>JAEYTU010000279.1 GCA_023433825.1 Planctomycetota bacterium | reverse complement strand
GACCTTGGGCTGCGGCCCGATCGCGGCTGCGATGAGAGGTCGCGGAGTCTAGCGGACGTCGGACCCGCCTTCGACGACGCAACTCGACCGTTCTTCCGGTCAGGTCGCCGTCGCGCCGACCTGGCGGCTCAGGAACGTCCGCCGACCGGTGTCGCCGACGTCGGGGGCGAGCCGCCCTTCGTGATGCCTCGCATCTGCATCTTCAATTCGTCGGGGTTGTCGGACGAGGCGAGCGCGTCCTCCAGCGAGATGTTGCCCGCCTCGAACAGGTGAACGAGCGACTGGTTGAAGCTCATCGTCCCGTAGTACGACCCCTCGGCGAGCGCCTTCGGCAACATGCGGGTCTGCCCCGACTCGAGCAGTTCACGGACCGTCGGCGTGTTCGTCATCAACTCGACGGCGGGCACCATCGTGCGACCTTCCTTGGTCTTGATCAGTCGCAGCGAGATGACGCCGGCCAGGTTCAGGGCGAGTTGCAACCGGATCAGGTCGTGCTGGTGCGGCGGGAAGAACGTGATGATGCGCTCGACGGTCTGGACGGCGTTGACCGTGTGCAGCGTCGAGAACACGAGGTGCCCGGTCTCGGCAGCGCCGATGGCGGCCTCCATCGTCTCGCGGTCACGCATCTCGCCGATCAGGATCACGTCCGGCGACTGACGCACCGCGTGCCGCATCGCGAGCGGGAAGCTCGGCGCGTCGGAGCCGATCTCGCGCTGATTGACGATCGATCGTCGGTCCTCGTAGAGGAACTCGATCGGGTCCTCGATCGTGATGATGTGCTTGCTGTAGTTCCGATTGATGAACTCGATCATCGACGCGAGCGTCGTCGACTTGCCGGAGCCGGCGATCCCGGTCGCGAGCACGAGACCTCGCTTCAACGACGCGAGCCGCTTCAGCTGGTCGATCGGCAGATTGAGATCCTTGAACGACGGGATCTCGCTCTTGACCGAGCGGAACACGAACCCGATCTCGCCGCATTGATGGAAGACGTTGGCGCGGAATCGCCCGACGTCGGGAACGGTGATCGCGCGGTCCGCGGCGCCGTTGTCGCGGAACTCCTGCAGTCCCTGCTCGTCGAGCACTTGCGGTGCGTAGGCGGCGATCGTCGATCGGTCGAGCGGCGTGTCGCCGAGGAATCGGATCACGCCCGCGACGCGCATCGCCGGGCATCCTCCGACCTTCAGGATCAGGTCGGAGGCCCGCTCCTTGACCATGATCCTCAACAAGTCCTGCAGCGTGGGCTGTGTCACCTCGGCTCCTCCTGGTATCCGCGCCGCTATCGGCGTTTTCGGGAGTCGCGATGAGCCGAGAGTGCTGCGATTCAGGGCGGCCCGCGCGGGGAATTCGAGCTCCGTTCGATGGCGACGGCCGTTCGAATGCGCCGCGCGCGCGGCGCCGGCGACTATCGCGGCGTCGGCAGGAACGTCGCGAGTGCGTCGAGCAGCGTCCGAAGGCCCTGCTTCGTGGCGGCCGAGATCGCGAGGACCGGACGCCCGATCGCGCGTTCCAAGTCGCGCGCGTTCGCTCTGGACTCGTCGTCCTCGACCTTCGTCGCCACGACCAGACTCTCGCGCGCCGCGAGCGTGTCGGCGTAGCCGGCGAGCTCGCCGCGAACGACGCGATACGCATCCTCCGGCGCGACGTCGGCACCGGACGAGCAGTCGACGAGATGCAGCAGCACGCGCGTGCGTTCGACGTGCTTCAGGAACTTGTCGCCGAGCCCCCGACCTTCGTGCGCTCCCTCGATCAGTCCAGGGATGTCCGCCATGACGAACGTCGCGCCACTGCCGAGCGCGACGATGCCGAGGTGCGGCTCGAGCGTCGTGAACGGGTAGTCGGCGATCTTCGGGCGTGCGCGTGACAGGGACGCGAGCAGCGTCGACTTCCCGGCGTTCGGCAGTCCGACGAGGCCGACGTCGGCGATCAGCTTGACGCTGAGGCGAACCCGCCGCTCCTCGCCGGGGGTTCCGAGGTCTGCATGTCGCGGCGCGCGGTTCGTCGGCGTCGCGAAGCGCGCATTCCCGCGCCCACCGCGTCCGCCGGCCGCTAGGACGAATGGTTCGTCGGCGACCGCGAGGTCCTTCAGCACGTTGCCGCGTTCGGCGTCGAAGACGACGGTTCCGACCGGCACCTTCAGTACGAGGTCGACGCCCTTCTTGCCGTAGCAATCGCCAGCGCCGCCGGGCTGCCCCTTCGGCGCCTCGTAGCCGCGCTGACCCACCAAGTGGTACAGCGTGTTCTCGTGAACGGTCGGCAGCAGGATCACGGATCCGCCGTCCCCACCGTCGCCGCCGTCGGGACCGCCGCGCGGCGCGAACTTCTCGCGGCGGAACGACACGCAGCCGTCACCGCCCTTGCCGCCGCGCACCGTGCACTCGAATTCGTCGACGAACACGGGATTACCTCGGAGTCGGTCGGCGCGACGTCAATTCCGCGCTTCGGACCCCCGGGACGGAGGTCGTCAGTTCTGCGCCGCGGGAAGCGGGTCGACGTGGACGCGACGGTTCGACTGGAATCGAACGACGCCATCGACGAGCGCGAACAGCGTGTAATCGGTCGCGAGCTTGACGTTGCGACCGGGGAGGAACTTCGAGCCGACCTGGCGAACGATGATCGTCCCGGCGGTGACCGCCTGACCGCCGTAGCGCTTCACGCCGCGGAACTGCGGATTGCTGTCGCGGCCGTTCTTGGTCGAACCTTGGCCCTTCTTGTGTGCCATGACGCAGGCGTCCTTCGCGGAGGAATGAGTGTTTCGGAATGCGGTGCTGTGCGGGCGCAGTCGACAGGCGGCGGGCGTCAGCCCGAGATCGCCTCGATCTGGATCTCGGTGAACTGCGCGCGGAAACCCGTGCGACGCCGCGACGCCTTCCGGCGCCGGAACTTCGACACGACGAGCTTGTCGCCCTTGACGGTCCCGAGCACCTTGGCGGTGACCGACGCGCCAGCAACGAACGGTGCGCCGATCTGCGGGCTGTCGCCACCGACCAGGCAGACTTCATCGAAGGTGACCGTGCTGCCGGGCTCGACACCGGCCATGAGGGCGATGCAGACACGATCGCCGGCGGCGACGCGGTACTGCTGCTTCCGATCGGAGACGACGGCGTACATACGGCCTGGTTCCTTCGCTGAACTCGGGGACGAAAAGGGCGCGGGATGCTAGCGGGCGACTTGGGCGAATCAAGCGACCGTTGCAGCCCGGGATCGGGCTGCAGCCGGCGATCAGGTCAGGCCTTCACACCCAAACCCGCGGGGATGACGACCTTCGCTTCCTGACCGTCGGCCGTCATGAACCGGTAGTGCACGACGTCGACCGGATACGCCGCCTCGGGGCGAAACACGACGCCCTTGCCCACCTGCTCCTCGAGGTCGAGGACCTCGCGACGCTTGTAGTTGACGAGGAAGTCGTGGACGACCGGCGCGCAGTAGACCTGCAGCACCGAGAAGCCCTTCAACGGCAGGATCGCGCGGACTTCGCGTAACACGGCGAGGCCCTTGCTCTGCACGCTGCGGACCAACCCGGTCCCCTTGCAGTGCGTGCACGGCGCGAACACCGTTCGCTTGAGGCCGGGACCGACGCGCTGACGCGTCAGCTCCATCATCCCGAACGACGAGATGCGGCCGACCTTGATCCGGGCGCGGTCGCCCTTCAGCGAATCGACGAGACGGCGCTCGACGCCTCGCCGGTGCTTCTCGGCGTTCATGTCGATGAAGTCGATGATGATGACGCCGCCGAGGTCGCGCAGCCGCAGCTGACGAACGATCTCGGGGATGGCCTCGAGGTTCGTCTTGTAGGCGGTCTCCTCGAGGTCGACGCCGGGCTTGAACCGACCCGAGTTGACGTCGATCGCGACCAGCGCTTCGGCTTGATCGATCACGATCGAGACGCCGTTCGGCAGTTCGACGCGTGGCTGGAACAGGTTCTCGACGTCCCGCTCGATGCCGAACGAATGGAAGATCGGGGTCGCGATCTCGTGCAGACGGATCCGCTCCGCCATCTTCGGCATCAGCTTTTCGGCGAAGTCCCGAATGCGCAGGTAGACGTCGCGGTTGTCGACGACGACCTCCTCGATGTCCGGCGTGAACAGGTCACGCATGGCCTTCAGCACGAGGTCCGATTCCTGGTAGAGCAGCGATGGCGCGCGCGTGCCCTGCAATCGGTTGGTGACCAGTTCCCAGATCTTCTTCAGGTAGTCGCGGTCGCGCTCGAGGTCGATCGCCGTCTTCTGGATGCCCGCCGTCCGAACGATGAACCCGATGCCGCCATTCCCGGTCTCGTCCAGCTCGCGGACGATCTTCTTGAGGCGGCGGCGCTCCTTGTCGTCTTCGATCTTCCGCGAGACGCCACATTTGGGCAGGCTCGGCATCAGCACGAGGCAACGCCCCGGCAGCGAGATGTAGGTCGTCAGCGTCGGACCCTTGGCGCCGATGCCCTCCTTCGTGATCTGGACGACGACTTCCTGGCCCTTGTGGAGCAACTGATCGATCGGGATCCGCGCCTTCGCCGGCTTGCGCGCGCCGAAACGGCCTTGGCGTCCGCGATCGCGATCTCGCCCGCGC
>JAEYTU010000173.1 GCA_023433825.1 Planctomycetota bacterium | reverse complement strand
TCGGTGCACAGCTGGAATGTCGCGCAGCGATGCCGTGGCGGATCGACGCGCCGCCGGCGCCGGGCGTCGGCAGCGAGATCCTGCCGATCGCCGTCTACGCAGCCGTCGTCGTCTTCGACATCGCCCGACGCCGTCGCGCCCGCTGACCGTCAATCGACCTCGACCGCGAACTCCGATGGCGCCGCGAACTCACCGATGACGGCCGACGCGAGCGTTCCCGCGTCGCGCATTCGCTGCACGGCCTGCTCGGCATCGCGCGGATCGACGGCGACGATCAGCCCGCCGGACGTCTCGGCGTCGAACAGCAGCGCGACCTTCGCGGCCTCGATCCGCGGCGAGCAGCGGACCTTCGTCGCGAGGTTCTTGCGCCCGCGGCCCGAACTCCCGCTGACGACTCCACTGCGCGCGAGTCCGAGCGCACCCTCGAAGATCGGAACGTCCGCGACGCGCAGCCGCAGCGTCGTCTTGCCGCCACCGGTCATCTCGTACCCGTGCCCGAGCAGCCCGAACCCGGTCACGTCGGTCGCGCCGTGCACGTCGAGGCCGACGAGCGCGTCGAACGCGCCCTTGTTCAGCGTCGCCATCTGCTCCATCGCGCGCTGCGCGATCTCCGGCGTCGTCTTCTCCAGCTTGATCGCCGTCGCGACGGCACCCATCCCGATCGGCTTCGTCAGGATCGCGATGTCGCCAGGCCGCGCACCGGAGTTGCGCCAGAACTTCTCGGGATGCACGACGCCGGTCACCGACAGGCCGTACTTGATCTCCGCGTCGTGGACCGAGTGACCACCGCACAACGCCGCGCCGGCCTCGCGGATCTTGTCCATCCCGCCGGCGAGGATCTCGCCGAGGATCTCGATCGCCAGCTCGCGCGGCCAGCCGACGATGTTCATCGCCGTCAGCGGCCGCCCGCCCATCGCGTAGACGTCGGACAGACTGTTCGCGGCGGCGATCCGGCCGAACCAACGCGGGTCGTCGACGATCGGCGGAAAGAAGTCGAGCGTCTGCACGAGCGCGCGCTCTGCGTCGAGACGGAACACTCCCGCGTCCTCGAACCCCTCGGTGCCGGCGAGGAGGTCAGGATGGTGCAGAGGTCCGAGCATCTGGAGAACCTGCCCGAGGCTCCCCGGTGGCAGTTTTGCCGCTCAACCCGCGCAGGATGCGTAGTTCGTGAGTCGGAAGTCCTGGTTCATCGGAGTGCCGCCGTGACGGCGGTCATCGGGAATTCGAATCGGAAGCGAGCTTCGCGCGGATCGTCTGCGCCAGCATCGGAAGGTCGACGCCGTCGAGCGTGCGCGCGTCGAGCCAGACGCGGTCGTCGACGACGCGGGCGAAAATTGCCGTGCCCGCGCCGACGCGCAGCTTCGTGCACGCGCGCTCGCCGCCGGGCAGCGACACCGCGAACGACGGCAACGGCGCCGCCGGGTTTGCACCGCTGCCGGCGAACGACTCGCTCGGGTGCACACGCGCACCGTCGCCAACGAGCAACTTCGCGAGCATCTGCGCGCGTTCCTCGAGCACTGGCTTCGGCGTCGCGAGCATGCGCAGCGTCGGGATCTCGCGCAGCGGGTCGCCGTCGCGATAGATCCGCAGCGTCGCTTCGAGCGCCGCGAGCGTCAGCTTGTCGCAGCGGAACGCGCGGTACATCGGATGCGCGCGCACGCGCGCGACGAGATCGGCATCGCCGACGAGGATCCCGCACTGCGGGCCGCCGAGCAGCTTGTCGCCGCTGAAGCAGACCAAGTGCGGGCGCGCCGCCAGCGAACTGCGGACCATCGGCTCGTCCTCGAGTCCGGGCAGCGGCTCGTCGAGCATGAACCCCGATCCGAGGTCCTCGAAGACGACGACGCCGAACGCGCGCCCCAGCGACGCGATCTCCGAAAGCGACGGAGTGCCGGCGAAGCCGAGCATCCGGTAGTTGCTCGGATGCACCTTCAGCAGCATTCCGGTCGCCGGGCCGAGCGCGCGCTCGAAGTCGTTCAAGTGCGTCCGATTCGTCGCGCCGACCTCGACCATCCGGCAGCCAGCGTGCGCCATGACGTCGGGCATCCGGAATCCGCCGCCGATCTCGACGAGTTCGCCGCGCGACACGACGACCTCGCGGTCCTTCGCGAGCGCCTGCAGCACGAGATTGACGGCGGCCGCATTGTTGTTGACGACCAGCGCCCCACCGACACCGAGCAATTGGCGCAGCAGCGACGCGACGCCTTCCTCGCGTTGATTGCGCTTCCCGCTCGCGATGTCGACCTCGACGACGGCATATCGCGCCGCGGCCGTCAATGCGGCGACGGCGGCGTCGGCCATCGGTGCGCGACCGATCCCAGTGTGCAGCACGATGCCGGTGGCATTGACGACCGGCCGATGCACCGGCGCCATGTCGGCGAGGCAACGCTCGCGAACGACGGTCTCGGCGCGTTCGCCTGCGAACCACGACGCGACGTCGCCGGCAGCGAGTCGCCCGTCGCGGACGTCGCGCCGCAACCCGTCGAGGAATCCACGCGCCTGGCGCGCGACGACCGTGCGCGGCAATCCGTCGAACCCCTTCCGCCGCAGGAATGCGTCGAGCGACGGGATCTCGCGCAGGGCCTGGTCGTCCACCCGCTCCACCGTCACCAGCCGCGCCGGCTGCGCAGGCCGGTCACGTGTGCGAGGTGGTGATCGCCGTGCCACGCATACAGCGCGAGCAGTTGATCGAGTGTCGATTCGCCGTTCTGCGGATGCACGTAGACGCGGTCGAACTGCGCTGCGTCGAGACCCTTCCACACGGCGACGAACCGCTCTTGCACGACGTCGACGAACTGCAATGCCGAACGGATCGACTGCGTCGTCGCATCGCCGGTGCGCACCCACGCGTCCTCGTCGTACGGCTGAATCGTCGGCCGCTCCTGCGTCAGCGCGAGCTTCAACCGCACGAGCGCGTTCACGTGGCTGTCGCCGACGTGGAACACGACCTGCCGTGTGTTCCATCCGCCGTCGCGGTACGGCGTCGCGAGCTGCTCGGCGTCGAGACCCTCGACGGCGGCGTGCAGACGCTGCGGGAGTGTCGCGAGACGTTCGATGCGGGACGCCCGATCGGCCGACGTGGAGTGCGCGGGTCGCGCGAAACGTCCGATCGGGAAGCGGAGAGCGTCGTCGGTCATGCGTGGTGGATACGTCGAAACGGTTCGCGGATGCGGCTTCGAATCGCGGTGAGCGCGGCTACCATACCGCGCCTCCTGATGCAGCGCGCGCCACCAACGACACCGGGGTCGGACCCCACGGAACGCGCGCTCGCTCGGACTCTCGGCCTCCCAGACCTCGTCGCCCGCGTGTTGATCGCCCGCGGGCTCGGCGAACCGGACAACGCCCGCGCGTGGATGGCACCCGATCTGCGCCACCTCGCCGACCCGTTCCGGTTCACGCACATGGAGCGCGCCGTCGCTCGGATCCGCGACGCGCTGACGCGGCGCGAACCGATCCTGATCCACGGCGACTACGACGTCGACGGCGTCAGCGGCACCGTGCTGCTGACGAAGTTCCTCGCGGCGATGCACGCCGACGTCAAGGCGTTCGTTCCGGCCCGCAAGGACGGCTACTCGTTCAGCGATGCGTCGTTCGACGCGATCGAGGCCGGCGGGATCAAGCTGTGCATCTCGGTCGACAACGGCACGAACGCCGTGCGCGTGATCGAGCGGATCCAGCAGTCCGGCTGCGACGTGATCGTGACCGACCACCACGGAACGTCCGAGGACGTCGCGCCGGCGCACACGATCCTGAATCCGCGCCTGCCGGACGCCGGCTACCCCGACCGCGATCTCGCCGGAGTCGGCGTCGCGTTCCGCTTGTGCTGCGCCGTCGCCGAGTCGTTCACGCGCGGCCGCAAGCAGAGCGACGAGTTCGCCGACCTGCTGCTCGACGCGCTCGGCTACGTCGCGCTCGGGACGATCGCCGACGTCGCGCCGCTGCGCGGGGAGAACCGGATCCTCGTCTACCACGGGCTGCGCGCGCTCGCCGCGAGCCGCAGCCCGGGGATCCGCGCGCTGCTCGACTCGGCGGGTCTGTCGCACCGCTCGCCCGACACCGACGACGTCGCGTTCCGGATCGCACCGCTGATCAACGCGGCCGGACGCGTCGGCCACGCCGGCGAAGCCGTTCGTCTGCTGATGGCCGAGGACTCGATGGTCGCGCAGGCCGCCGCGAAGGTGCTCGAGACGCACAACGTCGCGCGGCGGAAGATCGAACGGCAGCTCTACGACGAACTGGTCCCCCGCGCGCGCGCCTGCAACGACCCGGTCGTCGTCCTCGGCGGCGACGACTGGCATCCCGGCGTGCTCGGCATCGTCGCGGCGCGCCTCGTCGACGCCTGCGGGCGGCCGGCCGTGCTGGTCGGGTTCGACGGACCGCGCGGCCGCGGCTCCGGCCGGTCGTGTCGCGGCATCGATCTGCGCGCGATCCTCTCGTCCTGCAGCCCGCTGATGAACGCCTACGGCGGTCACGCCGCCGCCGTCGGAATGGAGGTCGAGCGCAGTCGGTTCGACGAGTTCCGGCGCGAACTCGTCGCCGCCGCGACGCGCGCGACACCCCCGGCGCCGACGATCGCCGGTGCCGACGGCGTCGTGCACTTCTCCGAACTCGACCCGCGCGACGTTCGCAAGCTCGACCTGCTCGGCCCGTTCGGCGCCGGCAATCGTCGGCCGACGTTCCGCAGTGAAGGCGTTCGCATCGTCGGTCATCCGATCGTCGACGGGCGCGGCAGCGATCTGCGGTTCCGCCTCGCACAGGACGGAACGATGCTGCCGGCGCGGATCCGTGGCGGCGCGACGCGGCACGAAGCCGTGCGCGCATTGTCCGGTCCGCTGCACGTCGTCCACGCGCCGCGCGTCGCGTCTGCGAGCGAGGAAGGTCCCGTCGAGTTGCTCGTCGTTGACCTTTCCGAGAACGCTCCGTCTCCTTCGGCCCCGTGACGCAGACCTCGCCCCCGCTCGCGCCGCCGGATGCACCGCGCCGCGGCATGATTCGCCGCCTCTACGACTGGGTCCTGCACTGGGCCTACACGCCGCACGCGTTGATCGCGTTGATCGTGCTGTCGTTCGCCGAGAGCAGCTTCTTCCCGATCCCGCCGGACGTACTGCTGCTGCCGCTGTGCTTCGGCTACCGCGAGAAGGCGATGAAGTTCGCGTTCTGGTGCACCGTGGCTTCGGTCGCCGGCGGCATCGCCGGGTACTGGATCGGCGCGACACTGTGGGACGGCGGGGTCGATCGCTTCTTCTTCGACTACGTCCCCGGGTTCACGCCGGAGCGGTTCACGCAGATCCACGACCTGTATGAGGAATGGAACTTCTGGATCGTCTTCGCGGCCGGCTTCACGCCGATTCCGTACAAGGTCATCACGATCAGCGCCGGCGCGTTCGGCGTGAACTTCCCGGTCTTCGTCCTGGCATCCGCGCTCGGTCGCGGCGCGCGGTTCTTCTTGGTCGCGTGGCTCTGCCGCAAGTTCGGCGCGCCGATCCAGGAGTTCATCGAGAAGCGGCTCGGCCTGATGTCGATCGCGTTCGTCGTGCTGCTGGTCGGCGGGTTCGTGCTGCTGAAGTACGCGCTGTGAGCGACACGCGGCGACTGTTCCTGATCGACGGCACCGCGCTCGCGTACCGCTCGCACTTCGCGTTCACGCAGAGTGCGCGCGGCGGGCTGTCGACGCGCGACGGCAAGGCGACGTCGGCGATCTTCGGCTTCGCGCTGACGCTGCGGTCGCTGCTCGAACGCGAACGGCCGGACGCGATCGCGATCGCATTCGACGGGCCTCGCGAGGACCTGCACCGGACCGCGATCTACGCCGACTACAAGTCGACGCGCGAGAAGATGCCCGACGACTTGGTAACGCAGCTCGACGACATCGAGCGCCTCGTCGCCGCGTACGGGATCCCGTCGGTCGCATCGCCCGGGCAGGAGGCCGACGACGTGATCGGGACGCTCGCCGTGCGCGGCCGCGACGCCGGCTACGACGTCTACATCGTGACCGGCGACAAGGACTTCATGCAGCTCGTGTCGGACCGGCTGCGCCTGTGGAACCTTCGTTCGCCGACCGGCAATCCCGAGATCCTGGGGCCCGCCGAGGTCGTCGCGAAGTTCGGCGTCCCGCCGGAGCGGATCGTCGACCTGCTCGCGCTGATGGGCGACAGCTCGGACAACGTGCCGGGTGTGCCGAAGGTCGGCGAGAAGACGGCGGCGCTGCTGCTGCAGAAGTTCGGGAGTCTGGACGAATTGCTCGCGCGCACGGCCGAGGTCGACAAGCCGGCGATCCGAAAGTCGCTCGAGGAGAGCCGCGAACTCGCCGAGCTGTCGCGCCGTCTCGTCACGATCGACACGAATGCGACGCTGCCGGTCGCCGTCGACGCGCTCGGCCCGGCGAAGCCCGATCGCGACGCGCTGGCCGCGTTGTTCCGCGAGTTGCAGTTCGACTCGCTGCTCGCATCGCTGCCGAAGCCCGACGTTCCGTCCTTGGCGACCCGCTACACGATCGTCAAGGACGTCGGAGCACTCGACGCGCTGCTGGCAGAGTTGCGCGCGGCCGGCAGCTTCGCGTTCGACACCGAGACGACGAGTCTCGACGCGCGCCACGCGCGACTCGTCGGCGTCTCGTTCAGCCACGAGGCCGGCGTCGCGAGCTATGTGCCGTTCAACTTGAAGCCGTGCCCGTTCGGTGGCCACGACGCGCTGTTGGCCAAGCTCGCGCCGCTGCTGACCGACGCGTCGCTTCGCAAGACCGGCCAGAACGTCAAGTACGACCTCGCCGTCCTGCGCGCTGCCGGCGTCGAGGGCCGCGGGTTCGACTTCGACACGATGCTCGCCAGCTATCTGCTCGCGTCGGGCCAGGGCGCACACAACCTCGACGCGCTGGCGCTGCGCCACTTCGGCCACAAGAAGATCGCGACGAAGGAACTGATCGGGACCGGCAAGAAGCAGAAGACGTTCGACGAAGTCGACATCGACCTCGCCGGGACGTACGGCGCCGAAGACGCCGACTTCACGTGGCGGCTTCGGGAGAAGTTCGCGCCGGAACTCGACGCCGCGGGATTGCGGACGTTGTTCGACGATCTGGAGATGCCGCTCGTTCCGGTACTGCTCGACATGGAGCAGGAGGGGATCGCCGTCGACGTCGCACACCTGAAGAAGGTCGGCGACGAATGGGAACGGCGGATCGCGACGCTGGAGCAGCGCGTGCACGAGCGCGCCGGGGAGACGTTCAACCTCAATGCGCCGGCACAGGTCGGACGGGTGCTGTTCGACGTGCTGCAGGTGCACAAGCTCGCCGGCATCAAGTCGCCGAAGAAGACGCCGACCGGTCAGTACAAGACCGACGCCGACATTCTCGACGCGCTCGCGAAGCACCACGAGGTGCCGCAGTTGATGCTCGAATGGCGGCAGCTGACGAAGCTGAAGGGGACCTACGCCGACATGCTGCCGGCCATGGTCGACGCGACGACGGGGCGCATTCACACGAGCTTCAATCAAGCCGTCGCCGCGACCGGCCGCCTGTCGTCGGAGGATCCCAATCTGCAGAACATCCCGATCCGCACGGCCGAGGGACGCGAGATTCGCAAGGCGTTCATTGCGCGAGGCCCGGGTTGGAAGGTGCTGTCCGCCGACTACAGCCAGATCGAGCTGCGCATCCTCGCGCACGTCTCGGAGGACCCGGCGCTCGTCGAGTCGTTCCGCCGCGGCGAGGACATCCATGCGCGGACGGCGGCGCTCGTGCACGGGCTGCTGCCGAACATGGTCACGCCCGAGCTGCGCAATCAGGCGAAGATCGTCAATTACGGGCTGATGTACGGGATGGGCCCGTCGCGCCTCGGTCACGAGACCGGCATGACGCCGCCCGAGGCGAAGCGATTCATCGACGCCTATTTCCGGGCATTGCCGCGGGTCAAAGCATGGCTCGACGCGACGCTCGCAAAGGCGCGCGAGACGAAAGAGGTGCGGACGATCTTCGGGCGGCGCCGCTTGCTGCCCGACATCGATGCGACGAACGGCATGCTGCGCGTCGCCGCCGAGAACATGGCCGTCAACACACCGATCCAGGGAACGGCCGCCGACGTGATCAAGCGCGCGATGCTGACGATCCACCGCGAGCTCGGTGCGCGGCGCTTGCAGGCGAAGTTGCTGCTGCAGGTGCACGACGAACTCGTGCTCGACGTGCCGGAGTCGGAGCTGCCCGACGTCAAGGGTCTCGTGCGCACGGCGATGCAGGAGGCAGCGTCGCTGCGCGTGCCGCTCGATGTCACGATGGGTGTCGGGGACGACTGGTTGACGGCGCATTGAGCCGCGAGTGAGGCGTCGCTCGGTCGACGCGTCCGCGTTCGCATCCGCTCAGATCACGTCGCGCTCTCCCGGCGCAGCCGCTCGAGCGAAGCGGCGAGATCCCGTCCCCGCGAGAACCCGCGCTCGGTGATCGTGGCGACGGCGCGCTTCGCGACATCGAGATCCGCGGGCGTCGCAACGCGTGCGAGGGCGATCAGGTCGGCTCGATCCATCGGTCGCGTCCGGTCGTCGACGGACAACAACTTCAGGGCAATCAAGTGACCGACCGACGCGACCGGTACGAGGGTGCCGGGCACCATCGCCAGCTCCGATGCCCCAGCCACGACCTCAGGTTCGATTCCCGAGGTTGCGAAGAGCAGGTCGAACAACAGCGGCGATGCGTCGTGCGACAGCCGAACCGTCGCGAGACGTCCGACCGCCCCCTGCTCGACGATCGCATCGACCCGATACCCGATCCGTCGGAGTGTCGCGACCACGCCTTCCGCTGCTGTGTCGTCACGGACGGCGACCGCGAGGTGGAGATCGCGAGTGAAGCGAGGCTCGGTCCGCATCGAGACCGCGTGGCCTCCGACCACGGCGAACGGCACGCGCAGCCCAGCGATGTCCGCCAAGGCGCGCTGGATCCACTCATTCATCGCCGCTCCGCTTCGTCCGCGGCCACGTTCCGAGCCGGAACACCCCCTCCTGCAACTCGACCGGTGGCCGTTCGCGGAGCCACGCGAACAAACGCTCCTCGATGGCATCGTCGGTCAGGTCTGGGTTCGCGCGACGCAGGTTCTCGCGCATGACTGCGATGCCGTGCGCGGACATCTGAAACGAGAGTTCGAGCTTCTCGCGCGGGGTCAGTTCGCCGGCGCCGTCGGGAATCGGTCGCGTCACGGCGCGAAGCGTATCGCACCGACCCTACGTCGGCCGCGCGAGCGTCGATCGACCTCGATGTCCGCCCCCCGCCGCTTCGCCGCTGCCATCGCGGCCTTCTTCCTCTGCTCGCCGAGCCCCGCCCAAGACCTCGACCTCGCGACGTGCCTCGACGAGGTCCGACCGCGCGCCGAGGAAGAACGCTGGCGCGCGATCCCATGGTCGACCTCGGTCACGGACACGCTCGCTCGCGCGAAGGCCGAGCATCGGGCGGTCTTCCTGTTCGGCTACGACGGCCTGCTCGACACCGGCAACTGTTGACCCGGTTCGGTCGCCGTGAGGGCCGGGTCGCTCTCCGAACCACGCATCGTCGCTCTGCTGCAAACGCACTTCCTGTGCGTGCACGTTCCCGAGTTGCAGACCGAGGACCTGATTCCCGATCGCCGTGACGTCGCCGTGATCCGCGCGCTCGATCAGCAACTGCAGAAGGCGCCGCGCGGCCGCTTCGGCAACGGCGCCGGCGCTCGCCTTCTTGCCGGCGAACGTGAAGTGTTCCTGACGCCGGACGGCGAGATCGTCGACATCTTCCTGTCGTTGAACGCCGGCGGGTCCGGCAAGAACCAGTACACCGACGCCGTTCGCCGCGCGCCCGAGGCCGCCGTCGCGCGGTTCTTCGCCGGCGCCGCGAAGGCGCTGCTCGCGACGCACGGCGAACTTCCCGCCGACTTCGACGCACTCCGCGACGGCACTGCGCCGCAGGTCGCCGCCGTCGCCGCGTGGCAACCACCGCCCCTCACGGCTCCGGACGGCGCGGCGCTCGCCTTGCGCGCGCACACGCGTAGCGACTTCGTCATGTACGAGGCGCTGACCGGCTCGACGACGGTCACCTACACGTCCGAAGACCTGCTGCAGCTCGCGCCGGCCGACGACGTCGATGCGACGACGAAGTGGCCGACCGACCTCGCGCGACGCCTGTGCGCGACGCTGTACCCGAAGGGCGGCGGCGTCGTCCTGGAGTTCGCGCCGGAGTCGATCACGGCCGAGATCGTGCTGACGACGAAGGCCGTCGACGGCGCACTGCGGCGCGGTGTCGTCCAAGGCCGCTACGAACTTCGCGCCGACACGGCCGACGAACGCGGTCGCCGCGCGTCGTACCGCCCGTTCCGCGCCTGCGAGGGGACGTTCACCGGGACTTTCGAGTTCGACACGGCGACGGGTACGTTCCGCGCCTTCACGACGGCCGCAGACGGGACGACGTCGTTCCAGCACGGCGAGGTCAAGCAAGGCCGACATCGCGCCGCCGTCGAACTGCTGCCCCACGCGACGCCCGCGCGCCGCATTCACTTGAGGTGACGATGAGACTCGCATTCGCCCCGCTGCTTCTCGCAGCCGTTGCGCTGCCCGCGCAACAGCCGACTCCGAAACAACCACTGTCGGTCCTCTATGCCGGCGTGCCCGACGCGCCGCGGACGGCGACGTGGCAGAAGTTCCTCGAGACGCACTTCGAACGCGTCGGCGTCGTCGAGCTGGCCAAGCTCGGCACCGAGTCCGCGTCCGGCTACGACGTCGTCGTCGTCGACGCGCCTTCGCCGTTCGGCAAGGGCGAGCGGTCGTTCTCGATGCCGAAGGCGCCGAAGCTTTCCCGCGACTGGACGAAGCCGACGATCCTCGTCGGCGCCGCCGGCGGCGCCGTGCTGAACGGGATGCGCGGCGCGCTGAAGCTCGACTGGCTTTGACTGTGCCTGAAGACCGACGCCCACGGGTTGGACGTCACGCACACGATCTTCCGCACGCCGCACGCCGTCGAACTGAAGCTCGAGGACAAGCCGGTGCCCGAGGGCTACCGCCGCTACTTCGACGGTGACGCCCTCGGCGCGACCCTTCCGATGTGGCAGGTCCACGCCGAGCCGGCGACGCAGAATGTCGGCCTCGTCTCCGACGGTTACCGCTTCGCCGATTCGCCCGACGCCGAGTTCATCGCCGGCGGCGTCAACTCGAAGAACGTCGGCGCACTGGCCCTCGGCCGGCAGGGCAATTGGTTCCTGTGGGGCTTCTGCGGCGACCCCGACGAGATGGTCGACGCGGCGCGGCTGACGTTCGTCAACACGGTCGTCTACATGCGCGGCTTCGACGGCAAGCCGGCGCTGGTCGGCAAGACGAGCCACGCGCGCGAATGGGCCCTGAACTACCCGCGCTTCTACACGAAGCCCGAACAGCGCTCGTCGCTCGAGCGAAGCTTCTCGGCACCGCTGCTCGAAGTGCGCGATCGCGCGCCCGAGCAGTTCATCGCGTTCCTGCGCGAACACCTCGACTGGCTGTACTGCAAGAAGGCGACGGTCACGATGAAGCGCCCAGACGGCACCGAGTCGACGATGGAAGCCGATCAGTACTGGCTCGACGACGACGCGAAGGCGCTCGGGATCGCGAATCACGACCCCCGCTTGCTGGAGCGGTGCATCGGCGATCTCGGCGGCGACGGCGAGGCAAAGGCGCGCGCGCTGCGCGTTCTGGCGCGGTATGCCCCGGCCGACGCGGTCGAACGTCACGCCGACGACGACGCCGCTTGGCGCAAGTGGTTCGACGCGGTCGCGCCGCGACTGTTCTTCTCCGACGCCGGTGGCTGCCGCTTCGGCATCGCCGAGGCCGCGGCGAAGAAGTCGGCCGCCGTGCACGTCGAGGGCGGCGAGCCCGACGACGTCGTGACGGCGGTCGCAGCGCTCGAAGCCGACACGCTCGTCGTGACCGTCACCGTTCGTCCCGGGTTCCACGTCTATCCCCCGGGCAGCCAGGACGGCGATCCGATCCGGCTGACGGCCGCGGCCGACTCGGCGTTCGTCGCCGACGGCGGCATGCGGATCACGCCCGGCGACGCCGAGTTGCACGGCACGTTCACGATCCGACAGAAGTTGAAGCGAAGGAACGGCGTCGACGGCGGCGCGCTGCACTTCGAGTTCTATTCGCAGGCCTGCGACCCGATGGCGTGCCTGCCGGGGACGACCGTCGCGATCCGATCGCGGCCGTGACCGACGCGCCGCGCGCGGGCGTCGCGCGGCAGTCTCGATTCAAGTCACCGCCGACGCGGCACCGATAGCACGGGCCGCAGCGAGGATCGGCCCTTCCCGGGACGGCGCTGCCGTACGTCGAAGGAGACCCCGCAGTGCCCGTCGCAGAACCGTCGAACGTGCGCGATCGGACCGCCCTCGTGCTGGCCGGCGGGCTCGGCACGCGGTTGCGCGCCTGCGTCGCGGATCGCCCGAAGCCGCTCGCCGACGTCGGCGGGCGCCCGTTCCTCGACGCGCTGCTCGACCAGCTCGGGGCCGCAGGTGTCGAACGCGTCGTCCTCTGCACCGGCCATCTCGCCGACGTCGTCGAACGGACCTACGGCGCGCGCCGCGGCCGGCTGTCGAT
>JAEYTU010000148.1 GCA_023433825.1 Planctomycetota bacterium | reverse complement strand
CGAGATCTCGACGAGCGCGGCATGCGAACGATCGCCGCCGAAGCGATCGCGCACGCGCGGCGCGGTACGGCCGGCTTCCACGTCTCGTTCGATCTCGACGGCCTCGACCCGAACGTCGCACCGGGCGTCGGCACGCCGGTCAAGGGCGGCATCGCGTGGCGCGAAGCGAATCTGTTGCTCGAGATGGTCGCCGACAGCGCGTCGATGACGAGCTTCGAGGTGACCGAGTTGAACCCGGTGCTCGACGTTCGCAATCAGTCGGGCGAGGTGGCCGTCGAACTGATCCTCTCGGCGTTCGGCAAGCGCATTCTCTGAGCGGACACGGTGCGGCCGGCCCACGCCGCACCCGCGGGCGTCGCCGCCCACTCCGCCTCGTTCCGCGCTGTCGTTCCGGATCCGTGTCGGAACGCGCGCGGAGCGCGATCGTCGGAACCTGTGCAGCGTCGCGCACGCCGACCTCGAGTCGACGGCGTTCGTGCGATCGACCGAGGTTCGCCGCTCGCGGAGCGATCCTTGCCGGCGCACGGCATGACACGCACTCGACTGCTGCTGATCGCAGCCCTGGTCCTCCCCGCCGTCCTGCCTGCGCAGGATCCGGTCCGCTCCTGGAACGCGACCGCGCTCGACACGATTCGCACCGCGAACATCTCGCCGCCGGTGGCGTCGCGTCTGCTCGCGATGCTGCACGTCGCGGTCTTCGACGCCGTCAACGGGGTGCAGCCTCGCTACGACGTCTACCTCGTCCCGCCGAAAGTGCCGCCGTTCGCGTCGCGCGAGGCGGCCGCGATCACCGCAGCGCACGACGTGATGACCTCGTTGCAGCCGACGTTCGCGCAGCGGTTCGCGGCGCAGCGTGACACCGAACTCGCCGCGATCGCGCCGAGTCCTGCGCGTTCGGCCGGCATCGCGTGGGGCACCGACGTCGCGCGCGCGATCCTGGCCGCGCGCGCGAACGACGGATCCAGCGGCGCGGCGACGTATCCGGGTTCGACCGAACCTGGGAAGTGGCGCCCGACGCTGTCGTTCGGCGGCATCGTTCGTCCGGCGCTCGTGCCGCACTGGGGACGCGTGCGACCGTTCGCGTTGCGCACGGGCACGCAGTACCGGCCGCCGCCGCCGCCGTCGCTGCGATCGCTCCGATACGCGGCCGAGGTCTTCACCGTGCAGCGGCTCGGCGCGCGCGACGGCAGCACACGCACGCCGGAACAGACCGAGATCGCGCGTTTCTGGGGCTATGGGCCGGGCACGGCGACGCCGCCCGGACACTGGAACCAGATCGCGACGGCGGCTCTCGCGAGCGAACCCGTCGATCGCCACGACCTCGTCGACGTCGCGCGGATCTACGCCCTGATGAACGTCGCGATGGCCGACGCCGCGATCGCGTGCTGGGACTGCAAGTACGACATCGGACTCTGGCGTCCGATCACGGCCATCCAACTCGCCGACCAGGATCGGAACGCGCTGACGATCGCGGATCGTTCGTGGATGCCGCTGCTCGAGACACCGCCGTTCCCCGAATACACGTCCGGCCACAGCACGTTCAGCGCCGCCGCCGCAGTCGCGCTGATCCTCGGATTCGGTCGTGACGCCGTGCCGTTCCGCGTCGGCTCCGACGACCTGCCCGGCGTCGAGCGTCGGTACGCGCGGTTCTCGGAGGCGGCGATCGAGAGTGGGATCAGCCGCGTCTACGGCGGCATCCACTTCTGGAGTGGCAACGTCGAGGGGCTCGAGTCCGGGCTGCGGATCGGACTGTGGACCGTCTCGAACGTGCTGCGACCGCGCAGACGTTGATCGACGGCCCCGATGTCGTCAGCCGCCGAGGATCGGACGCAGCGCGTCGGGCAGCGCGGACAGGTCGCGCACCCGGCGTGGCTGCAAGAGCACCGCTCGCCACGCCCGCAGCAGTTCGGCGCGGGCCTTCGGATCCAAGCGTGACGCCGCGAGTGCGTTGGCGACGTGCGCGGCGACGTTCCAACCTTCGGCCTGCAACCACGGCACGGCGCGTTCGACGAATCGCTCGTTGGAGCCAGCCGCGAGGTCGGCCTCGGCATCGATCCCGGCGGCGTGCGCCGCGCGCACCGACGCGGCATCGACCGGCGCGTCGCCGATGCCAGCCCAGAGTTCGACGATCAGTTTCCGCGCGGCCTCGGCACCCGAACGCAGCGCCAGTCCGGCCGCCGCCAGTCGCAGCTTCCGGTCGTTGCGATCGTCGCGTGCGAGCGCGAGGCACTGATCACGCAGCTCCGTCGTGACCGCCTTCGGAAACGCGGCGAGTCGGTCGGTCAGCGCGTGCACCGGTGCGACGCCGAGCAGGCGACGTTCGACGGCTTCGCGCATGCGTCCGCCACCGAGCGTCAGGATCGCGTGCAGTCCGGCCGCGGCTTCCTCGGCATCGTCGCTCTGAACGGCGCGCACGCTGAGTTCGAGCGCCGCGGGGGCGCGCGCGGCCGTCAACGTTCGCAGCGCACGCGCGCGGACGGCCGGAACCGGATCGCGCGACGCCATGCGTTCGACGACGTCTCGGAACGGCAGTGGTCGACGACGTTCGATCGCGGTCAGCGCGCCGCTGCGCGCGACGGGGTCGGCGTCCGACAGCCACGGCCGGATCTCGGCCTCCGACAGACTGCCGTCGATGCGCGCCAGTGCGATCAACAGTGCCCCGGCGATCGCGCCATCGCGGGGGGCCGCTTCGGTCAGCAGTTCCCGCAGCAACGACTGCTGGACCGGCCGCTCGTGCTGAGCGATGCCGGTCGCGATCGCGAGGACCACCTCGCGATGGCGGCGCCAGTTCGAGCCGCGCAGTTCCGAGACCAACTCGTGCAGTCCGGTCGCCCCCTGACCAGCCGGGAGCAGCGCCAACCCGAACGCGGCCGCCGTTCGCTCGACGCTGTCGCGCGGTGCGTCGGCCAACGCGTGGCGGAGCACCGCCTCGTTGCCGAACCGACCGTGGAAGCCGAGGGCGACCAATGCGGTCGCGCGGACCGTCGGGTCGGCGTCCTTCGTTCGCGCGACCAGCGCGTCCGTGTCTTCGATGCGCTGGGCGAGTCCGACGACGAGCGCCGCTTCGGCGCGGAGCACGGGCGACGGTGCGCCGAGCCACCGGACGGCCATCTCGACGA
>JAEYTU010000099.1 GCA_023433825.1 Planctomycetota bacterium | reverse complement strand
CATCGCCGTGCTGCAACCGGCGAGCACGAACGACGCGGCGAGGACGAGAACGGACGAACGGGATCGACGAGCAGGCGTGCGCGGCATCCGGCGGCTATCGGTGCCGCGGCTGCCGGGGTTGAGTCCGATGATGAAGACGCAGGCGCCGGCGACGGCGCGTAACCTCGCCGTTCAGCGCAGCGGATGCGCTGCGAGCCACGCGCGGATCTTCTCGATCCCCGCCGCGCGCACGCTCTGCGCCGCGTCCGGGTCGTAGCCGGTCGTCGCGATGTCGAACCGCCGATACGGGAACGCGGTCGACAACAGCATCACGAGCGCATCGCGCGCCGCGCGCCGCACGACGACGTCGTCGTCGCCGAGCGCACCGACGACCGGGGCGACCGCGTCGGGCGTGCGCGTTCGGCCGAGCACGCGAACGGCCTCGGCGCGGTGCGCGCCCGGTTTGCCGACCAACTCGACGACGCGCGCGAAGCCGCTGTGGTCGTCCATCCGCCGCAGCGCGTCGGCTGCGACGAGGACGAGTTCCGGTTGGTCGGACGTCAGCAGACCTGCGAGGTCCTTCGGCGGCATGCCGCCGGTCAGCTTTGCGACGGCGTCGAACGCGGCCCGCGCGACATACGGTTCCTCGTGCGCGAGCAGCTTGCGAACGGCGACGAGTTCGCGAGCGCCGCCGTGCGAGCCGAGCAGCGCGAGCACGCTCGGCAGGTAGCCCTGGATCGGATCGCGCTCGAGCACCGCGACGAGCGCGCCGAGCACGTCGTCGCCGAGCTTGCTCGCGCGCGTCAGGAAGCGCGAGAACCGCTGCACTTGCGAGGCACCACCAGCGCGGATCGCGTCGGCGACGGCCAGCGACTGCGTCGTGTCGCCGGTCGCGAGCAGGTAGGCGGCGCACACGCCCCGCGAAGGATCGGTCAGCCCACTCTGCGCCAGCAGCGTCCGGACCTTCGCCGGCGTCGCCGTGTCGGCGGCGTTCAGCAGAAACCACAGCGCACCGTCGAGCACCGGTCCTTCGGCGTCGGCCGTGACCAGACCGCGAACGGCGTCGGCGAGTGCTGGATCGGCGATGCCGGGCACGCGGGCGAGCATCATCGTGCGCGCCGCCGTCGCGACGCCGGGCGCCGCGATCGTCTCGACGACGACGGCGATCGCCGCGGTCTCGCCGTTGCGGACGAGCATCGTCGCCGCCGCGAGCCGCACGAACGGCGCGTCGACGCGCGTCAGCTTTCGCAAGAACGGCAGCGACTTGTCGAGCGGGTACTGCTGCAGCAGCGAGAACGCGAGGTTCTGGCCGTCGAGCGGGAATGCGGCCACGCGGTCTGCGAGCAGCGCCAGCGCCGCGTCGGGCTTTTCGCGAACGAGCGTCTGGTACGCCGCCATTCGCGTGCGCGCGTCGGCGTCGCCGAGTTGGTCGACGAGCTTGCCGATCTCCGCAGGCGACGACTGCGCAGCCAGCGCGCCACAGACAACGCCGCAGACGACGCCGCCGACGAGGCCCGCGACGACGCTGCGAACGATGCCCGCACGCCGCGTCATTCGCGCCCACCCGTCGTCGGACCGCTCGCGCCACCACTGCCGGTCGTGCCGCCGCGCGGTGGCCGTTCGCCGCTCGTCGTCGTCGGATCCGGCGCCGACTTCGACTTCCCGCGGTCGCGATCGATCGTCGACGCGTAGCCCGGATACGTCAGGTGGAAGCGCGCGACGCCCTGTCGATGCCAACCGATCGCGAACGGGGAGTGGCCGTGCAGTTCGAGGAACGCGCGCTCGAGTTCGGCGAGTCGCAGCAGTCCATCGCGCAGCGGCGCGCCCCCCGGCAGTTCGACGCGCACGAACGGCGTCGCGCCGTGGCACAGGCAGTAGTTCGTGAACCCGATCCCGCCCGCGCGTTCGTCGCTGAACAGCGGCGAGATCTCCGGCGGCGCCGGCGTCGGCGGCGACTTCGCGAGCCAGCCCGGCGCGACGTCGCGACACCACGCGGCGAACGTCACGAGATTGACCTCGGTCAGTTGCAGCATCAGCCGCGTGAACTCGGCGATCGCGCGCTGGCGAGGTTGCGCCTTGGCTGGATCGATGCGCGCGAGGTCGGCCTCGAGGGCGGCGTGGATCCGACGCGCTTCCTTCGCGGCTTGGTCGGCGCGTTCGGCGTTGCGCTCGAGGTTCGACGAGAACATCAACAGCAGCGACTCGGCACCGCGGGCGTCACCGCCGCCCGATGCCGTGCTGCCGAGACGCGGCGGGCCGCTCGCGCAAAGACCCGCGCGCTGCGCGTCGCGCCAGGCCTTCACGGTCGCGCGGTGGTAGGGGTCCTGGCCGAGTTCGGCGGCGGCCGCGGTGCGCGACTTGACCGACGCGGCGAGCAAGGCGACGCGCGCACTCCAGAACGTCTCGCTCTCGGCGACGTGATCGCCGGTGCAGAACAGGCAGCTCCCGTAGACGGCGCACTTGTGCACCGTCGCTTCCGGCGGCGTGTAGAGGTGCACGCGACCACCGGTCGCGGCGGCGACGCGGTTCAACCCGTAGGTGGCGACACCGGCCGGCGCGATCTCGTTCGCGTCGACCATCTGGAACAGCCAGCCGTGGGGAAGGTCGACGAACGGCGCATCGCCGCCGGTCATTCGGCAGCCGCGCGGCGTCTGTGGCGGAGTGCGACGCGTCCAGTAGGTGTCGGCGAGGTAGGCCTCGGACGTCAGGACGTGGACGCGGATCGACGCACGCTGCAATCGCGCAACCGTCGCTTCGAGGTCGTCCTCGGCGTCACCGTTGTTCAGCGTGACGAGCAGGATCTCGCGCGCGCCGGGCTTGCCGGCGAGACCGGTCGCCGCGTCGCGGAGGCTCGCGTAGACGTTCAGGATCCGCTTGTCGACGGCGGTCAGCGCGAGACGAGCCGAAAGCGCCGCGGTTGCCGGGTCCGGTGCGAAAGTAATGGCCGCGCGCTCGCCACCGAGTGGGACGACGGCGATGCGCGTCGAAGTCAGTCGTGCCGCGTTGCGCGCGATCGCCGCGGCGAAGGCGTCGGCGAACCCGGCGCGCTGGACGTCGGGACTGCGCTCGAGCAGTACGACCAGCGAACGCTCGCCGCCATCGCCACCGCCGAGGACGACGTCGAGTGCGCGTTCGATCGTGCGGCCGGGCTCGGTGACTTCGGCGGCATTCGTCGGTTCCTGCGCGCCGATCGCTGCGGCGGTGGCGCCGATCGAGCCGCCGAACGCGGCAAGGTGGACGACGACGGCGGCGCGGGCCAGCAACGATGCGGGTCGGAGCATCCGCGGACCATAGCTCGCGCGCCGGCGGAGGGCCGGCCGCGGCGGTCAGCGGATCTGGTCGGCGACCGCGTTCGAGAGGAACACCGGCCGGCCGTGATCGGCGATCAGGGCTTGATGGTGGAGTTCGAGCCCGGCCAGCGTCGGGTCGTTCGGGATCGGGTACTGGAGTCGCGCGGCACCGGCGGGCCCCGCGAGCGTCACCAGTGGCAGCGCGATCGCTGTCGTCGGATCGATCCGCACCGTGCCGAGCGGTGGGAACGGGATCGTCGCGCCGCCGAACGCGACGAACGGCGCGACGAACGCCGGCGGGAACACTCCCAGAAAGCCGGGACGCACATGCAGGTCGACCGAGTACGTGGCGCCGAGGCGGGGTTCCCCAGGAGCGTCGACCTGCGCCAAGAAGTTCGTGTACAGGCGGCCGTTGCGGCTCAGTAGGTCGAGGTCGCCGTCGCCGTCGAAGTCGGCGGCAAGGAAGTCGACGAGTTCCAGCGGCGGCGCGCGGTGACTCGCGATGACGAAGCGACCGCGTCCGTCGTTCAGCCACAGACGGTCGCGACCGACGAGATCGGGGAACCCATCGCCATCGACGTCGACGAGCGCGTCGACCGGACCGATCGACAGCATTGGAAGCGCCGACGCGGAGACGTCGACGAACGTGCCCGGGGACTGCTGGACCAACAGCACGCGCGAATAGTCGAGGAACAGGTCGGCATCGCCGTCGCCGTCAACATCCCCGACGGCGTGGCGCCCGCCCCGGTTCACCGGGAGGAAATTCGTCGGGGCGAGCGAGAAGACGCCGACTCCGTTGTTCCGCAGGATTCGCGTCGTCGCACCACTCGACAGCAGAACGTCGAGATCGCCGTCGCTGTCGATGTCGACGGCGCTGCTGCTGCCCCCGTCACCGACAGCCGTTGCCGGCAATTGCGTCGTCGACACGTCGGTGAACACACCGACGCCGTTGTTCAGGTAGAGGCTCGGCCGCCCGGACTCGACGACGAACCAATCGACGTCGCCGTCCCCGTCGCAGTCGAACACGATCTGGTCGACGCTCCATCGCGCGTTCGGTGGGAGCGCCGTCGCCGACACGTCGGTGAAGACGCCTCGACCGTCGTTGACGTGCACGCGGTTCGGCATGTCGTCGTCGTTGACGACCAGGAGGTCGAGGTCGCCGTCGCTGTCGATGTCGACGAGGTCGACGGCGTAGGTCGCGTTCCGGGTTGGCGTTGTCAGACGTCCCGCCGTGGCTTCGGCGAACCCGCCGCGTCCGTCGTTCAGCCAGAGACGGTTTGGCGAGTGGTCGTGGCTGGTCACGATGTCGATGTCACCATCGCCGTCGACGTCGCCCGCGCAGTGATTGTGGGAGACCCCCTGCGGGCCAAGGTGTCGCGTCGTGCGGAACTGTCGTTGGGCGAGGAGATCGACGCTGCAGACGAGCGGCAGCGTCACGAACAGGAGCGAACGGAGCATGCGGAGACCTTGGAACGGGGTCGGGGGGCGCCGGCGAAGGCAAGTGCCGGTCCGCAGTCCTGTGAGCCCGAAAGCAACGTCCGCTCGACACGTTCGTCACGAACCCGTAGCGCGGCGGGGCTGTCGCTACGTTCGCGTAGCAGCGCGATCAGAAATGCTCCGAATGCGCGCCCGACGATCCGGGCACGGGCGTTGCCTTCCGGCGCGCCTCATCCCCCGACCGAGGTTCCGTCATGCTCCGCAGCCTGCCCGCCGTTGTCCTTTCTCTCGTCGTTCCTGCCGTCGCGATCGCGCAGCAGCAGTTCGTCCAGTCGCCGCACCAGGGGAACTTCCAGGTCGTCGGCGTGCGCGACATCTCCGCGGGTGACGTCGACGGCGACGGTGACATCGACTTCGTGTTCGGATGCGATCCGCTGCGGAACTCGCTGTGGTTGAACGACGGACGCGGCGGGTTCGTCGATGCGACGACCGGCCGGCTGCCGACGCCGGCCGTCAGCGCGACCCGCGCCGTCGACCTCGCGGACATCGACGGCGACGGCGACCTCGACCTGCTCGTCTGCCACTCGAACAACCTCTCGAACCGCGTCTATCGCAACGACGGCGCCGGCGTGTTCACCGATGTGACCGCGCTCGTGCTTCCGCCGAATGCGTTCTGGAGCGTCGGTCAGCTCGTCTTCGACTGTGACGGTGACGGCGATCTCGACTGGCTCGTGTTCGAGGATCTGTCGTCACACCTCTACCTGAACGACGGAACCGGACGGTTCACCGAAGACACGACGATGCGGTTGCCGCCGGCGACCTTCGGGGACGGCATCAGCAGCACCGCGGTCGATCTCGAAGGCGACGGCGATCTGGACATCGTGTTCTCGGCCGGCATCCGAACGGCCGTGCTGCTGAACGGTGGGGGCGGACGGTTCTCGCGCGCGCCGTTCGGATACTTTCCGGTCGACTTCGGCGGCCAGCACTTCATCGCCGACCTGGATCGCGACGGCGATCCGGACGTCGTGCTGGCGAAGGGGCGCGCCATGTTGCGCAACAACGGCTTCGGAAACTTCGTCGACGTGACCGCGAGCTCGCTTCCGCAGTCATGGGTCTTCGGGATCGAGGCGCTCGTCGACGTCGACGGCGACGCCGCGCCCGATCTCGTCGGTCCGACGCTGCTGTGGCTGAACGATGGCAGGGGACGATTCGTCGTCGCGGACCCACGCGCGCCGGTGTTCGTCAACGGCGGGTTGCTCGCGGCCGACATCGACGACGACGGCGACTTCGATCTGGTCGACACCGGCGGCACCGTCCACCTGAACCTGCTGCGGCAACTCGTCGGCGCGTTCGATCCGCGGATCGGCTTCGGCTACCGGATCGAGTTCGCGGTCCGACCTGGATTCCTCGGCAGCGCGGCGACCGTCGCGCCGTTCCTCGCTCTCGGCGAAGCAGTCATCCCGTTCGGCAGTCTCGGGACGGTGCGGATCGATCCGGCGACGGCGATCGGACTGCCGGCCCTGACGGTGCCGGCACAGAGCGGTCTCGCGTCGGTCACGCTGAACGTCCCGAACGACGCGTCGTTGCGCGGCGTCGCGCTGTACTTGCAGGCCGTGATCGCGGACCCGCAGCTCACGCCGCGACTGTCGAACGCACGGAAGAACACGATCCAGTAGCCGCGCGGCGCGGCGATCAGTGCTTCTTCTTGTCGCCGCCGCCGCCGCCCATCCGCATCAGCAGCAGTCCGAGGACGACGGCGCCGATGCGGATGCCCCAGGCAGCCTCCGGACCCCAGTTGCCCATCCAGTCGAGGAACTCGACTCGGGTCTCGAGGAAGTAGAGGACGATCGTCGCGATACCGAACAGGAGCAGCAGCGTGCCGAGGAGGCGCATGGGTCGGAGCGTAGCCGCACGGCCTGCCGTCTCCGAAGCGTCGAGCACCGAGAAATCTGCACCGTGCTGTCGAAACATCGCGACCGGTTGCGTCTGGTTGCGCGTCTCCGCCGCATCCGACGGACATCGCCAACCCCGCACCGATCGATCATGGAAACCCACGAACGCTTCCTTCACCGCTTCGTCTGGCACGACTTGAAGACGAAGGACGGCCCCCGCGCGAAGGACTTCTACAGCCGCTTGCTCGGTTGGCAGGTCACCGACGTGCCGATGCAGGGCTTCGTCTACCGAATGATCCACGCCGGTCCTGGACCGATCGGCGGCATCGTCGAGGAGGCGAACATTCCGGCGGCACATTGGATGCCGTACATCGCGGTCGCCGATGTCGACGCCGCCACCGCGAAAGCCGAGTCGCTCGGTGCGACGACGTGCGTGCCGCCGAGTGAGATTCCCGGCACCGGCCGCTTCGCGGTCCTCGGCGATCCGCAGGGCGGCTACTTCAACGTCTATCGCGGCAACCCCGATTCGCAGGGCGCGGACCCGGACGCCCCGGTCCCGGGTCGCGTCGGTTGGGACGAGGGGGGGTCGAAGGGCCCGGCGGGTGCGCTGGCGTTCTACGGGGCGATGTTCGGCTGGACCGACGAGCCGAAGGATCTCGGTGCGATGGGCACCTATCACATGCAGAGCGTCGGTGGGAAGGAGGTCGCGGGGATCCTGCGCTCGACGCAGCCCGACGTTCCGACGTGCTGGCCCGCGTACTTCCTCGTCGAAGATCTCGCAGCGTCGACGCGGCAGATCGAGACGCTCGGCGGAACGGTCGTCATGCCGCCGACGCCGATCCCGGGGATCGGTCAGTTCTCGATTGGGGTCGATCCGACGGGCGCG
>JAEYTU010000677.1 GCA_023433825.1 Planctomycetota bacterium | reverse complement strand
CGAGCGGAGGATGTTGCGCTTGATGCCGTAGTCGTAGGCGACGATCGGCAGCGTCCGTCGCTGCGCCGCACCGGCGTCCGGCTTGACCGAGAACGGGGACTCGTGGCCGCGCGTCCAGTGCAGTGGTTCGCGGAGCGACACGGCGCGGACGTGATCCTCGTCACTGATCGACGGCGCCGCGCGAACGCGCTCGACGAGCGCTTCCGGCGCCGTCGTGACGTCCTCGGTGATCATGACCTTCATCGCGCCGTGATCGCGGACGCGACGCGTCAGCATCCGCGTGTCGACCTCCTCGATGCCGGGGACGCCGTGCTGGACGAGGTAGTCCGACAGCTCCATCGCCGAACGGAAGTTGCTGCCGCGCGCGCACGCCTCGCGAACGATCAGCCCGGACAGCCAGAGCCGCGACGACTCCTCGTCCTCCTGATTGACGCCGTAGTTGCCGACGTGCGGCTGCGTCAGCAGGACCGTCTGCCCGCGGTACGAGGGATCCGTCAGGATCTCCTGGTAGCCGCTCATCGACGTGTTGAAGACCAGCTCACCGACGCGTTCGTTCGAGTGTTCCGGAGCAGCGCCGAAGGATCGGCCGGGGAGCACGGTGCCGTCCTCGAGAACGAGTCGGGCGGGCTTTCTCTTCGGGTGCGTCAACGGTTGGTCTGCGGTTCGTGTCCGGTCAGCGCGATTTGCGCCGCTAGGTAGCCCGCTCCGAAACCGTTGTCAACGTTGACGACGGCGACGCCGGCGGCGCACGCGTTCAGCATCGTCAGCAGTGCGGCGAGGCCGCCGAAGCTCGCGCCGTAGCCGACGCTCGTCGGGACGGCGATGACCGGACGCGCGACGAGTCCAGCGACGACGGTCGGAAGCGCACCGTCCATTCCGGCGACGGCGACGATCGCCTGCGCGCGACGGATCGCCGGCAGACGCCGCAGCAGACGATGCAGCCCGGCGACGCCGACGTCGGTGAACGTCTCGACGGCGACGCCGAGCACACCGAGCGTCGTCACGGCTTCGGCGGCGACCGGGCGATCGGCGGTGCCGGCGGCGAGCACCGCGACGAGACTGCGCGCCGGCAGCGGGTGCGGGTCGAAGACCAGGCACCGCGCGTCGGCGTCATGGCGGACGTTCGGCAGTCGCAGCCGAACGGCCGTCGCCTGCTCGGGCGTCGCCCGCGTCATCAGCACGCGCTCGGCGCGTGTCGACAGTTCGACAGCGAGCTGCGCGACCTGATCCGCCGACTTCCCCTGGCAGAACACGACCTCCGCCAGTCCGCAGCGTTGCTGACGTTCGTGGTCGAGCACCGCGAAGCCGAGGTCCTGCTCGGCAGCGGGCGCGAGCGAGGCCGGTTCGGCGCCGAAGGTCCGCAGCGCCGCGACGGCGTCGTCGATCGAACGTGCACCGCTCCGGACCTCCGCGAGCAGTTGCCGCAGTCGGTCGTTTTGGTTCGCTGCGTCGGCGTTCACGCGTCCCGCCTCGTCGTCGCGACGGCGGCCAGCGCCAGATCGTCGGCCGCGCCGGTCTGCAGCAGGTGATCGCCGAGCCCAGCGACCATCGCCGCGTTGTCGGTGCACAGCTCGCCCGGTGGCAGGATCAGTGTCAGCCGCGACAGCGCCGGATCGCTGCGCAGGTGGTCGCGCAGCCGCTCGTTGCGCGCGACGCCGCCGCCGATCGCCAGCGAACGCACCGAATGGCGCTCCGCCGCGCGGCGCAGCTTCGTGACGATCGCGTCGACGATCGCGGCCTGATACGCGGCAGCGAGATCGGCGACGGCGGCGGCATCGAGTTCGGGCATCGGACGCGTCAGCCCATTGCCGCGCAGGTGGTACAGCAACGCCGTCTTGACGCCGCTGAACGAGAAGTCGAGCGAGTCGGGGCCGAGGGTGACACGCGGCAACGCGACCGACGCCGGGTTGCCGGTGCGCGCGACCGCCTGGATCGAAGGTCCACCCGGATAGGGCAGTCCGAGCAGCGCGGCACCCTTGTCCAACGCCTCACCGGCGGCGTCGTCCTGCGTTCGCCCGATCCGCTGTGCGACGCCGACGTCGGTCATCAGGTACAGCGCCGTGTGGCCGCCGGATGCGACCAGCGACAGACACGGCAACGGCAGGTCCGGCGCGACCATGAACGCGGCGTGCAGATGCGCCTGCACGTGGTCGACGCCGACGATCGGCTTCGCGTAGCTCCAGGCGAGCGCCTTCGCGGCCGCGATGCCGACCAGCAGACAACCGATCATCCCGGGCCGGTGCGTGACGGCGATGCCGGCGAGGTCCTCGGGACGACATTGCGCGGACGCGAACGCCTGCTCGACGATCGGCAGCATGCGCGTCACGTGCGAACGGCTCGCGACTTCCGGCACGACGCCGCGAAAGCGCCGGTGCAGTTCGATCTGCGAATGCACGACGTTC
Source organism: Planctomycetota bacterium (assembly GCA_023433825.1). Lineage (GTDB taxonomy): Bacteria > Planctomycetota > UBA1135 > UBA1135 > UBA2386 > JAEYTU01. The sequence continues at coordinate 5,460 of JAEYTU010000677.1, read as the reverse complement.
GAGAGGATCGTCGTTCCGTCGGCGACGACGGCGGCCGCCGTCTCGTCGCACGACGACTCGATGCCGAGCACGAGGCGCGTCATCGCGGGCGCGCGGCCACGGCTTCACGCGCAGCGGCGATCGCCTCGGCGAGTTGCAGATCGACGTCGGGTCCGACCGGCGTCGGCCACGGCGAGCCGAGACGCTCGGACAGCGCGCGCGCGGCCTCGCGAAACGGTCGCGGCACTTCGATCTCGGTCCCGAGCACGGCGAACACGGCGGTCTCGGCGTCGCGCGTCAGCTCGATCCGACGGTCGGGCTCGATCCCGCCCTTCTGCTCGTCGCCGTTGCGCGGGCGGCGACCTTCGAGATTGCGACCCTTCGGTGTCTCGTACTGCTGCGTCGTCAGCTTCAGACGAATGTCGAGATCCCGCCACGTGAAGATCGACTGCACCATCCCCTTGCCGTAGCTGCGCTCGCCGACGACGACGGCGCGTCCGTGGTCTTGCAGCGCGCCGGTCATGACCTCGCTCGAACTCGCCGACGACGCGTTCTGCAGGATCACGAGCGGCAGGTCCGGCAGCGTGCAGAGTTTCGGATCGGCTTCGTGGCGGGTCCGGATGCCGTCGCGCGCGCGCACCGCCATCAGCGTCCCATTGGCGACGAACCGGTTCGTCAGCGGCAGGCATTCCTCGAGCAGTCCACCCGTGTTGTTGCGCAGGTCGACGATCAACGCCCGCAGCGGCGTGTCGGTCTGCTGCTGCAGCCACGCGATCTCGGCGTCGAACTCCTCGGTCGTGTCCTTCTGGAAGTCGCTGACGTGCAGGTAGCCGATGCCGTTCTCGGCGTCGACGAACCGCGTCCACTGGACGCTCGGCGGGTGGACCTTCGCGCGCTCGACGACGACCTCGAACGACGGCGCACCGTCGTCGCGCGAGACGGTCAGTCGAACGCTCGATCCGGGGGGGCCGAGGATCCGCTTGCGTGCGCGTTCGAGGATCGTCCGGCGTGGCTCCAGTTCGATCGTCTCGCCGTCGACGGCCAGGATCCGGTCGCCGACCTGCACACCGGCCGTCGCGGCGGGCCCGCCGGGGAACGGGAACAGCACGGTGACCGGGGCTTGGTCGCGCACCATCAGGAACCCGATGCCCTGATACGTGCCGATCGTCTCCTCCTCGAACCGCTGCACGCGCCGCGCAGGGATGAACTCGCTGTACTCGTCGAGACCGTCGACGAGTCCGGACGTCGCATTCAGGATCAGTTCGCTGCCGTCCTGCGGTTGCAGGTGATGCTCCATGACCTGGTGGTAGACGCGGCGGAAGACCGTCATCGAGTCGGCCGGCAGGTCCTGCGTCGACAGCAGCCAGACCTTGTAGCCGCGCAGCGTCGTTGTCAGCACCAGCCCGAGGAGACACGGGAGAACCCAGAGCGGCAGTCGGACCGGAGCAGCGGACATCGCGCGGATCATACGGACGCGTTGCGAACGGTCGCGCCTGCGCGCGCGGGGTTCAGAACCGGATCAGGACGAACTCGGCGCAGAACCCGGGGCCCATCGCGCACAGCACTCCGTGCGTTCCCGGCGTCGGTCGTCGCTCGGCGAGCGTGCGGCCGAGCACCATCAGCACCGAGGCCGACGACAGGTTGCCGTGATTCGCCAGTTCGTCCCACGCGAGTGCGACGGCGTCGTCGTCGAGACCGAGCGACTCCTGCATCCCGCGCAGGACCTTCGGTCCGCCCGGGTGGCAGATCCAATGATCGATGTCGGCGCGCGTCATGCCGACCGACGCGAGGAATGCGTCGGCGTCCGGTCCGAGGCGCGTTCGCGCGATCTCCGGCACGGCTGCCGACAGGACGATCTCGAAGCCGCGTTCGGAGACCTTCCAGCCCATCACGTGCTCGGTGTCGGGATAGAAGACCGAACGCGATGCGACGATCTGCGGGCCGGGGAGTTCGCGGTCTGCGCCGCCGACGACGACCGCCGCAGCACCGTCCCCGAACAGTCCGGACGAGATCAGGTGGGGGAGCGACGCGTCGTCGGGCTGGAACGTCAGCGAGCAAAGTTCGACCGACAACAGCACGACGACGGCGCGCGGGGCGCCACGAACGAAGTCGGCAGCGCGAGCGAGTCCGGCCGCCCCGGCCACGCAACCGAGTCCGAACAACGGCATGCGCCGGACGTCCGGGCGCAGTCCGAGTGGCACGACGAGTCGTGCGTCGATCGACGGGCTGGCGACCCCGGTCACCGACGCGAACAGCAGCATGTCGACGTCGGCCGGTGTGAGACCCGCGCGATGCAGTGCGTCGCGAACCGCGAGCGCACCGATCTCGGTCGCGACGCGAATGTAGGCGTCGTTCGCGGCGCCGAACGTTCGCAAGCCCGGGTACGCGTCGAGCGGGAGCGCGAGGTCGCGCCACGCAACGGTCGTGTGTTCGTGCAGCGTCGCGAGTCGGCGCACGACTTCGGGTCGGTCGTGCCAGACGGCCTCGAGCACGGCGCGGATCTCGGACTGCGAGTAGCGGTGTGGGGGGAAGGCCTTGCCGACGGCGGCGATCTTCATCGAGGGTCTGGAGGCGGATCGCCGTTCGCCGCCGTCCCGTCCCCGGCTTCGTCCTCGATCTGCAACGCGCGCAAGAACGACTCGTCGGCGCCGCCGAGATCCCCGAGGCGATCCTGCCACTGCGAACGCGCGCGCCACGTCGTCGCGGCCTCCGGTCGACTGCCGTCGCCCTCGAGTTGCTCGGCCAGCGCGCGCAGCACCTCGACGATGTCGGTCTGAATCGCTCGGTGTCGCGGGTCGTCGTCGGGCAGTCGGTGCTGCGCGATCGCGCTGGCCTGCTCGAGCAACTCACGCGCCTGCGCGTGGCGACCGAGCCGGTGCTGCACGCTGGCGAGCGCCCGTTGCGACCACAACAGCTCGGCGTGATCGAGTCCGTAGTGATGGCGATCCAACTCGTGGGCGCGCGTCAGCACGCGTTCGGCGGCGAGCAGTTCGCCCTGGTCCTCCAGGACCGCGCCGAGGTTCTGCAGCGAGATCGCGACCCACGGACTCGTCGGTCCGAACAACGACACGCGCGCGCGAATGGCACGCTCGAAGCACTCGCGGGCCATCGCGAGCGCCTGACGCGGATGGTGGAACAGCCCCATCGCGTTCCACAGGTCGGCGGTCTGCCGCGGCGCCCGAAGCAGGGCTTCGTCACGGTCGGTCAGCGCAACCGCGTGCGGGAGCAACGTCTCGGCGAGGTCGGCGGCGTTCGGTTCGCGCTGGTCGACCGGAAAGACCCGGGCCAGGCATCGCACGCCGGCCGCGACGGTGGCCTCGGTCGTCTCCTCGTCGAGACTGCGCTGGATCTCGGTGCGCGCCGCCGGGTCCAACGTCGGAGGCACGCCGCCGAACGCCGCCAATGCCTCGTCGAGCTGATCCCGCAACGGCTCGTCCAACTCGGCGCTCCCGGACCGCAGCGCGTCGATCGGAAACTCCGCCGGTGCGAGGAATGCGCAGAGCTGCAGCAACTGGCGCGCGGCGGGGTGGGGAGGTTCGGGGACCCGGGACGGGACCATCGGGGGAGTTTGCCGCAGAACGACGCGACGCCGCAATTCCATGCGCGTGATGGCGCGCGCGCCGTCGGCCGGCACCCAGGGAACTTCCCGACACGAAGTCCCCGTCGGAGGGCTGCCGGCAAGTCGTGGCCCTCGCGCTTGCGCGTCCGCGTCCCGAAGGAACCCGCCATGCAGCAACCCCTCACGTTCACGTTCGTCTCCGCCCTGACCGTCGCCGTCGCCGTGGCATCGCCCCGGGCGCAGAACACGTTCGTCAGTCCGGTCACCGCGGCGACGTCGGAAGGCCCGAGCAACAATGGCTTCCCGTTCAACAGCGTGACGCAGCGTCGCTACATGCAGATCCACGGCGACACGACGCAGCAGCCGATGGCGATCCGCAGCGTGGCCTGGCGGGCGAACGGCGGCTCCGCCGGCGGGGGGCCGACCACGTTCGATCTCGAGATGTTCATGGGGCTGGCGCTGGCGTGGGATCGGGTCAGCTACGTCATCAGCAACAACTACGTCGCGCCGCCGACGCGGGTCGTCGCGCGCCGCTCGGTGAATCTCGGGCCGAGCATCGGCGGAACGGGGCCGACGCCGTTCTCGTTCGGGATCGCGCTCGACGCGCCGTACCCGTACGCCGGCGGGCTTCCGCTCGTCTGGGAGGTGCACGTCCACGCCGGTGCGGGCGGGCTCGGTCTCGCCGATGCGGACGCGTCGACCGCGACGACGGCGACGTCGAGCCTGACTGGCACCGGGTGCACGGCGAATGGCGCGGTCGCGCCGATGACCCAGCTCCTGCACGCGACCGACATGGGCGGGACGTTGTTCCTCGGTGTCGCGTCGATTCACGCGCCGCCATCGGCGCTTTCGTTCTGGGCGATCGGCACGCAGAACCTGAACGTCCAACTTCCGGGCATGTGCAGCGCCGTCCTGACCGACCTCGCGATCGTGCTGCCGCTCGGACTCAGCACGGCGACCGGCGAACTCGGCGCCAGCAACGTCGCCGGGTCGTGGATTCCCGGCGGTCCGACGGCATTTGCGCTGCCGAACATCGTTCCCGGCGCGCTGTTCTACTCGCAGGTCCACGCGCTCGACGTCGGGAGCACGTTCCCGATCGCGATCGCGAACTCGGAGGGCCGTTCGGTCGTGATTCCGTCGTCGAACACGACGCGGGTCGTGCGGGTGACGCGTCTGTTCAACAACTTCGGTGGAACGTCGGAGCCCAATGCGGTGGCGTTCGCCGGGTCGACGGTCGGGTACGGGATCGTCACGCAGTTCACGTACTGACCGCGCCTCCACCCGGGCCAGGAACGCGAGGTAGGCTTCCGCCTCGGTCCCCCCTGGCGATTCACGAGCCGAGGCCTCGATGCATTCGAAATCCGCGTCCTTCCCGTCCGTCGCTTCCGTCACGTTCGTCGCCGCTGCGGCACTCGCCGTCGGCGGGATCCCTGCGCAGACGAACACGTTCGTGTCCCCGGTCTCTGCGGCGACGGTCGAGGGCAGCGCGAGCAACGGGTTCCCGTGGAACAGCACGACGTCGCGTCGCTACATGCAGATCCACGGCGACACGATCCTTCAGCCGATGGCGATCACGAAGCTGTCATGGCGTCGAGACGGTGGCGCCGCGTCGGGCACGGCTGCGCGGACGGCCGACATCGAGTTGTTCATGGGGCTCGCGCGCGACTGGGAGTCGGTCAGTTACGTGCTCAGCGACAACTACCTGGTGCCGCCGACGCGCGTCATCGCGCGCCGCATCGTCAACATGGGGCCGCACGTCGGCGGTTCGCCGGCACCGTTCTCGCTCGATGCGGTTCTCGACGCTCCATACGGCTACGGCGGTGGACTGCCGCTGATCTGGGAAGCGCACGTCCACTCGTTGACGCTGCCGACCGGCTCGTCGGCGTCGATCGACGTCGACGCGGCGTCGTTCACGGTCGGCT
>JAEYTU010000570.1 GCA_023433825.1 Planctomycetota bacterium | reverse complement strand
CCGGCGCCTCCGACGCGATGACGGTGACACTCGGCGCGCGTTGCGCGCGCGACTCCGCGGCGTCAGCCCGGCTCGAACACCGCTTCGACCGGCAGGTGGTCCGACAGCCGGTTCCAGGGTTCACCGGTCAGCACGCGGATCGAGCGCAGCGTGAATCCGCGGTAGTAGATCCGGTCGAGTCCGAGCAGCGGCCGCCGGGCCGGAAACGTTCGGCGCATGCGCGGCGACAGCTGCCACAGCGCATTCGTCAGCACACCTGAGCGTTTGGCGAGCCGATCGAGATGGCCCGACCAGTCGTTGAAGTCGCCGCACGCGAGCACCGGCATCGCCGGGTCCTCAGGGAGCGCCTGCAGCAAGCGGTGCCACTGCCGACGCCGCTGCGTGCCGGTCAGGCTGAAGTGCACGGCCAGCAACTCGAACGGCCGCCCCGCGTCCTCCAACCACACGCGCAGCATCCCGCGACGTTCGAGGAACGACTCGGTCAGGTTCAGGTTGGCGTAGCGCGCCATGTGCAATCGCGTGAACACGGCGTTGCCGTGATCACCGCGCGTGCGGAAGACGTTTGGTCCAAACGCGTGCCGATGTCCGAGGCTCGTCGTGATGAACTGGCTCTGCGTCGCGACGTCGAGCCGATGCAGCACTTCCTGGCAGACGAGGATGTCGGGATCGAGCGCCGCGACGGCCTCGACGACGTCGGGGAGGATGTCGCGCTTCCGTGGTCCGATGCCCTTGTGCAGGTTGTAGCTGACGACCTTCATCGACTCGTGCGCGGTCGAGCGGTCACAGCAACGGCGACATCAACCGACAGATGCCCTGCGAGATCCGCGCCACGCGCGAATCGCTCGCGAGATCCGCGACCTCGACGCGACGACCAGCGGCGAGATGGCGTTCGAGGGCTTCTCGGACCTTCCCGACCATGGTCGAACGGAACGCGACGACGCCGATCTCGAAGTTCAGGTCGGTCGACCGGACGTCGATGTTCGGCGAGCCGACGAACACGTGCGAGTCGTCGACGACGATCGCCTTCGCATGGTTGTAGTCGGCGACCGTCTCGTAGATCTCGATGCCCGACGCCAGCAGATCGCGGTAGTAGCTGCGTTGTGCGCGGTACAGGACCGGCTGCTCGGACGCGCGACCGTTGGTGAAGATCCGGACGCGCACGCCGCGCGCCGCCGCGACCTGCAGAGCGGTCTGAATCGTCTGGTGCGGGACCACGTACGGCGACGACACGTCGATGCTCGTCGTCGCCTGCGCGAACATCTGAAAGAGCATCCAGTGGAACGTCGTGAACGCCTTGTCGGGGCCGCTCGCGACGACGCCGATCGGATCGGGTCCGGCGGGCGCAGGACGCGGGAAGTACTCGGGCTTCGCGAGATCCTCCTCGGTCGCGCCGAACCAGTCCTCGACGAACGCGCGGTGCATCCGCATCACGGCGGGTCCCTCGACCTCGACCATCGCGTCGAGCCACCGATGCTTCTCGCCGAACCGGTCCTTCATGTACTCGTCGCCGACGTTCCGTCCGCCGCAGAAGCCGACGTAGCCGTCGACGAACAACTGCTTGCGGTGATTGCGGAGGTTCAGGTTGAACGGCCTGCGGCGCCAGAACATCGGCATGAACGGCGCCGACTTGCCGCCGGCCTCGTGCAGTGCGCGCAGGTGGTGCGCCTTCAGCCACCAACTTCCCATGCTGTCGTACAGCAGACGCACCTGGACGCCGCGCTGCGCCGTCTTCGTCAGCAGTTCGATGAACTTCACGCCCGACGGATCGGGACGCAGGATGTAGGTCTCGAAGTGGACGAAGTGCTTTGCCTTCGCGAGCACGGCTTCGGCGCGGGCGAGGAAGTCAGGCCCGCTCTCGATCAGCGACAGCGCGTTGCCGTGACAGACCGAGTCTGGATCGATCTTGTGCAGCATTCGCGCCAATGGGTCCTCCGGGCACACGGCGGGACCGGCGGCCTCGCGGTCCCCGGCCAGCGACGATTCGATCCACGAGATCCGATTTCGACGGCGCGTCAGACGACGCCGGCTGATTCGCCGCGGCAACGCGTAATAGGCGATCAATCCGACGTACGGCGCTGCGAGGATGAACAGGACCCAACTCAGCGTCGCCGACGGCGATCCGCCGCGCTCGAGGACCCGCAACACGAACGTGATCGCGAGCAGCTGCCCGATGATGGCGAGCAGCACCGACACCTGCAGACCCGTGCCCCATGACGAATCCGCTTCGAACGCACCCGTGATCAAACCCAGACCCAGACCCATCCGACGCATCCTGAAGAACGTCGCCGGCTTCGTGTTGCTGCTCGGCGGGGTTGCCGGGCTGTTCCTGCCGTTCCTTCAGGGCGTGTTGATGATCGTCGGCGGTCTCGCGCTGATCGACCTTCCCTGCAAGCGACGGCTCCACGTCTGGCTGAAGCGACGCGTGCGATCGTATCGGCCGATCGCGTTGCGCCACATGCGGCTGTTGCGGCGGTGGCGGCGACGCAGCTACGAGAAGAAGCTCGCTGCGGCGAAGGCGCGCGAGGCTGCGCGCGTCGCGCAGGACGCCGACGGCGGCAAGCCGGCGGCGTGAGCGCGGCGAACGTCGGCGACGTTCAGCGGTCTTTCTTCTCGCCCTTCAGGTAGGTCTCGAGCATCTCTTCGAGGCGCGCGAGGCGACGCTCGATCCGTTCGAGGTCCGGACGAAGGTCGGGCGCGGGCGCGGCTTGCGTGACGACCAGCGGAGCGTTGCGTCCGAACGAGCTGGACGGACCGCCCTGTCCAGGGGTGCCTGACCGCGGCTGTGCCGAGGCTTGGCCGCGGGCAGGCGGCGCGGGTGGTGCAGGTGGTGCCGGTGGTGCCGGCTGCGCGGACGGCATGGACGGCATCGGCGGCATCGATCGCGCACCGTCCGCCGCGTTCAGGTTCGAGCGGAGGTAGCGCGCGCCCTGCAGTGCCCGGAGCGCCTCCTGCACCTTGCTCTCGGCGTCGCTCGAGCTGCGCCACTCGCGAAGCTGGGTGTCGAGCTTGCCGATCTCGAGCTTCGCCGTCTCGTCGGCGATCTGCTTGGTCATTCGCGCGACCTCTTCGCGCAATTCCGCGAACTGACGCTTCTCCTTCGACACCGACTCGAGGGCCTCGGCGAGCGACTTCGAAGCGGCGTCGTAGCCGTTCGATCGCAGCCATTCGGTCGTGCGGTCCGCCTGCGCCGTCCCGCCGAGCATCGCGCGCGGCGACGACGGAACCCCGGCCGTGCCGCCGCCCCCGCGCGCGCCAGCCGCCGACGCGGAGTCGAGCGTGACGGCGACGTCGAACGTCTCGGTCCGGCGCTGCAGCCGCAGGGCGATCGTGTCGCCGGGCTTCTTCTGCGCGAGCTTCGACTGGAGGACGTCGAGCGTGACCGGCGACGCGCCGTCGACGGCGAGCATCAGGTCGTCGACGCGAAGGTTCGCACGCGACGCCGGGCTTCCGGCGGTCACGCCTTCGATCGTCAGGACGCCGTTCTCCGGCAGACCGAGGTGTGCCGCGAGCGTCGGGTCGATCGGCGCGACCTGCACGCCGAGACGCGGCGGCGACGCCGGCGCCTGGGCCGTCGACGACGACGTTCCGATCCGCTGCAGCGGCACCTTCTTGCCCGCGACCGTGACGACGACCTGCGTACCCTGCACCGAGACGGTCATTGGCTTGCCGTCGACTTCGCCGGTGAACGTCGTGCTGCCTGGGTCTTGGCGGGGATCTTGGCGAAGTTCCTGCCGCGGGTCTTGGCGCGCGCGCACACTGCGTGCGCCGGGCGCTGGCGCGGCTGCCTCCGCGCGCGGGGCGGCGACGGCGGACGGCGCGACGCGCGGGGCAGGCGCCGAAGGTGCTCGACGAGCGTTCTGCGGATCCTGTCGGATCACGCGGGCTTCGCTCTGCGGATCCTGTCGGATCACGCGGGTCTTGCTCTGCGGATCCTGTCGGATCACGCCGGACTGCGCGGAGGCGACGGCCATCAGGCCGGCGCAGGCGCACAGAGTCATCGCTGTGGTTCGGATCATCGTCTCTCGTTCCTCTGTCGTTGGACTGTCAGTTGTGTCCGTCGTGGATCTGTCGTGTGCCTGTCGTCGGAATGCGGGAATGCGTGCCCGTCAGAACTCGCGCGTCGGCCGCGGACGGCTCGGAGTGATCGGGACCGTGGTCGGCTGGCCGCCTTCGTCGAACGCGAGCCCGTACAGCGCATCGACCTGCGCCTGCTCCAGCGTGCGACGCACCCACAGGACGTCGTAGCCACCGTTCTCGCGCGGCTCGGCTTCGACGAGCAGTGGCGGCAGCTCGCCGACCTGCCACGTCGCGTGCTCGGCTGCGACGGGTGCAGCGTTGTGCGCGTCGTTCGGCGTGGGCGTGACGAGCGACGGTTGGCGATCGCCGAGCCACAGCACGAGCACGCACACCGCGGCGAGCCAGCCGGCGATCCCGAACCAGTCGCGTCGCTCGGGCACGAACGCGTGGCGCAATCGGGCGAACGTCGAACCCGTGACCGGCAGCGCGACGCGATCGGCCGGGGCGAGCATCGCCGGCGCGCTGGCGCGCAGTTCGCAGTCGAGTTCGAGCAGTTCGGCGAGGTCGCGCCACAGATCGCCGTCGACGACGGCGGCCTGCCGCAGGGAACGCCAGTCGTCCGGTCGATCGGTGCGATCGACGACGCGGGAGAGTGCCACTTCGCTCGCGTTCGAGTCGTTCATTCGTCGTGCCTCCGCGGCCGTCCGATCCGAGCGGCCACTGCTTCGTTGGTCGTCGCGCGCAGCATCCGACGTGCGCGGGCCAACCGGGTCTCGATCGTGGTCTCCGGCAGTTCGAGCGTTGCCGCGATCTGCTTCTGCGAGAAGCCGTGGACGGCGCGCAGCAGCAACGGCTCGCGGTACTCGGGCGCCAGCCGGTGAATCAGGTCGAGGAGGTCGTCGGCGCGTTGACGGTCGGCGTCCCGCGCGGCGGCGCGCGCAGGCGTCGGATCCGTGCACTCCTCGATCGGTGTCGCGTCGCGCCCGCGCAGCACGGTTCGCTGGCGACGCAGCGCGCCGCGCGCCGCGTTGATCGCGACGGTCCGGAGCCACGACCGCAGCGCCGCCGGGTGCTCCAGTTGGTCGACACGGGTCACGAAGGTCATCGCCACGTCCTGCAGTACGTCCTCGATCTCGAGCCGGGGCGCAGCGCGCGGCAGATGGGCGTGCAGGACCGCAGCGACGAAACGTCGCTCGTTTCGCCAGATCTCGTCGCGCGCTTCCTGGTCACCCAGGATCGCGCGTCGAACCTGTCGCTCGTCCAGCCTGTCGTCCATGCTGCCGGGTTCGCGGAGCACTCCGGCGCCCGACCGACGCGCCGCGAAGAGGAATCGTTGTCACGGTCGGCCGGTCTACGCGGGGAAGGGATGCGCTCGTCGGCGCCTTCCGTCCGCAGGGCCGCAGATTCTGCCGAGAATCACGCAGGTGAACGGGTCACTGCTTGCGGATGTGCTGGCGGAGGGGCCGGTGGAGGTGGCGCGCGCGACGTCAGGTGCGCGCAGCTCTGGAGCCGCTGGTCGGCGGCGCAGCCGTGCAAATGGAGCCTGAGGTGGGAATTGAACCCACGACCTACGCTTTACGAAAGCGTTGCTCTACCTCTGAGCTACTCAGGCGTGCCGAACGGCTGAAGGGGCGGGGAAGCTAGCGAGCGTCGCGCGAGCAGGCAAGTGCGCGTCGCGCACCATGTCGAGAAACAACGCGGGGCTCCCTGTCGGAGCCCCGCTGTCGATCGCAGTGTGATGCGACCTGATGACAGGTGCGCGCGACGCGTCGCGCGACGCGTCTGCGCGCAGCGCGTCGATCAGCCTTCGTCCGTCGCGCGGGCGCCCGGCGCGACCTTCAAGGCTTCGAGCAGCTTCAGGCTGTCGCCCGGAGCGAGCTTGCCCTTGCCGAGCGCGGTCACGACGGCGCGGCGCACCTTGATGTCGGCGTCGCTCGTGACGACGGTCATCATCTCGGTGTAGACGTCGGCCGGCGTCTCGCCGTTGCGTCCGAGGATCTTCCCAGCCGCTTCGGCGCAGGCGACCTTCAGTTCGAGGCTCGACGCATCGGACTTGATCGCTGCGACCAGCGCGGCGAGGTCACCCGCCGCTCCGCCGTCACCGATCGCCGCAGCGGCCGGAAGCGCGACGGTGTCCGCGCGGTTCAGCTGCGCCGCGAGACTCGCGAGCGCCGGCTTCAGATCGACGTTCCGCTCGCCGAGCGAACGCAGCGCGTTGCTCGCCGCGATGGCGACTTCGTCGGCGCGGGCCCGCTTCGCGTCGATCGCAACGCCTTCGAGCGCCGTGTTGACCGCGGTCATCAGCGCCTCGCCGGCGAGCGGCCCTTGGATCGTCCCGTTGATCCGATCGCCGAAGCGCTCGGTGGCCTTCTCGGCGTTCTCGGTGATCACCAGGATCTTGACGTCCTTCATCCGCTCGTCGCCGCGGATCAGCGCGATCAGCGTCTCCGGCAGACCGTCCGTCTGGACCTCGTTGATGACGACGACGTCGACGGTCGGGAACTGCATCAGCTCCCCGGCGGCGTCCGTGATCTTCGCGCTGG
>JAEYTU010000569.1 GCA_023433825.1 Planctomycetota bacterium | reverse complement strand
GTTGTCGGTGCTGCGCGTGCGGGTCGTGTCGGCCGATGGGCTGCCGGCGCCGGGAGTGCCGGTCGTGCTGCGCGAAGGCGTGGCGGCGGGCGCGTGGCCCGGCGCGCCGCTCCAACGACGCGCGGATCGGCTCGGGCGGGCGGCGTTCGTCGTGCCGCGTTCGGTGACGTTCGAGGTCGCGGCCGGCGGCGCTGGGAGCGTCGATCACGCGACGGCGGCGTCGTCGCAGGCGCCGACGACCGACGTCGGGCTGCGGTTGTGTCAGGCGCGGGTGCTGCGCGGCGTCGTGCGGGGGGGTGGCGGGGAGGGCGTCGCGGACGTTCCGGTGCAGTTGTCCCTGGCGTCGGCGCGTGCGCTGCGGCCGGACGTTCCGATCGCGAGGGTGCTGCGTGCCGTCGCGTTGTTGCCGGAGGCGGAAGCCGCACGCACGAACGCGGAGGGGCGGTTCGCGCTGCCGGTGCCGGAGGTCTTCGGCGTCGTCGGCATCGCAGCCGGGGTCGGGGCGGCGGCGTTGCGCGCGCGGACGATCGTTGCGACGGCCGACGGGACGTGGCCGACGGTCGAGTTGGATGTCGCCGGAAAGTAGGTGCAACTTCGTGGGCGGTGCCGCGGTAGGCGCGGCACCGATGTCCGAGCCGAGTTCGATCGAAGCCTGCGCGGCGGCCGTGTCGGCCGATGCCGAGTTCGGCCGGTGCCTGGTCGCGATCGAGCCGCGTCTGCGCGCCTTCGTCGCGCGATTGCCGGGCGCGGACGTCGAGGACGTCGTGCAGGAGGCGTTGGTGCGCGCGTGGCGTTCGCGCGCGGGCTTCGACGCAGCGCGCGGCGACATTGCGGCGTGGTCGATGCGGATCGCGTTCCGCGCGTACGTCGACGCCGGGAAGCGGCGGCGCGGGGGGCCGGATGGTTGCGTCGTCGAGAGCGACGTCGAGGCGCGCGCGGTCGCGCCGAGTGTCGACCTCGGCGACGGCGTCGACGCGCGGGAGCGCCTTCGTTGGTTGCTGGCGTCGCTGCGGCCGATCGAGCGCGACGTCCTGCTGCGGTTCCATCAAGCCGGCGAGAGCATCGATCGGATCGCGGCGGCCACCGGTGTCGCTGCCGGCACGGTCAAGTCGCACCTGCATCGTGCGCGGTTGCGGCTGTTCGAACTGCAACGCGCACGGGAACGGAGGGAGTCGTGATGCTCGAGGATCCCGCGGCGGCGCCGATGTTGGCCCGCATTCAGTTCCTGCTCGACGCGCACCGCGAGCCGTTGGCCGACCCCGAAGTGCAGGCCGCGCTCGACGCGCATCCCGAGTGGCTCGACCCGACCGTCACTTGGCTCGCCGACGTGCGGGCGGTGGCGGGTGAAAAGTGGAACAAAGGTGCCTGGCACCTTTGTTTCACTTTCCGACGCCAAGCGATCGCCGTGGCGGTCGCGGTGGGCTTCGTCGTCACGGTGGGCGTCGCCATCGTCGTCAGCGGACGCGTGCATCCGGGTGGCGAACTCGCGGCTGGGAACGGGCGCGTCGTGTCGTCGCGCGGCGAGGTCGCGGTCGTCGGTGCGCATGGCGCGCATCGCGTCGTTCATCGCGACGACGGAATGCTGCGAACGCGCACGACGATCGTCACGCACACCGCAACGCCACGCGCCGGCGTGGCGCCGTTCGCCAGTTCGACGTCGACGTCTGAGATCTCGGAGGTCCTGCGATGATCCGCATGTTGATGCTCGCCGCGATGCTCGCGGCACTCACCGCCACCGCGCCGGCGCAGGAACGCACGGGCGAAGGTTCCGCCGCGTCGCCGACGCCGCGGCTCTACGACGTCGCGGACCTGACGCCGATGCGCGATGCCGACGCGCCCGAGGACGTGCCGGCGGACCCCCGCGGTCCGGTCGCGATCGCGCAGTTCTTGCGCGCGTTCGTGTCGCCGCCGCTGCGGGAAGACGGCGAACTTCGGCAGATCGGCAGGCAGTGGATCGTCGCGTTGGCCGACGCCGCGCAGCATCGATGGATCGAGGCGACGCTCGCCGCGGCGCGGGCGGCGGCGACGCAGACGATCGGTCTGTCGATCGAACTCTGGACGATGCCCGACGCGGTGTTCGTCGCGCATGTCGAACCGAAGTTGAAGGCGTTCCTCGGTGCCGGATCGAACGTCGCATTGCTCGCCGACGACGCTGCGACCGATGCGTTCTTCACGGCGCTCGGCGAGCGCAAGGACGTCGCGCGACTGACCGCGTCGCGACTCGCCGTTCGCCCGCTGTCGAACGGGTTCGTCGAGTCCGGCGAACGCGAACGCTACGTGCGCGACCACCGCGTGACGCGCGTCGGCGATCGCGACGTGTTCGATCCGATCGTCGGGACGGTCTGGCACGGATGGCGCGTCGAGGTCGCTGCCTCACCGCTCGAACGCGATCGACTCGGCGTCGCCGTCGACGTCGTGATCGTCGACCTTCACCGTCCGATCCCGGTGTTCACGACGACGCTCGCACCCGGGCAGCCGGTGTCGATCCAACTGCCGTCGACGCGGCGCGCCCTCGGATCGGCGACGGTCGCGATCGACGCCGGGACGACGGCCGTCGTCGTGTCGGCGGATGCGGGAAGTGAGACGAAGGTGCCAGGCACCAACTTCTCACGTTGGCTGCTCCGCGTGCGTTGGCTGCGCTGATCAGCGCAGCGGCGTCAACACGATGTCGCGGAAGTGGATCTCGGCGCCCTCGGACTGGAAGCAGACGTGGCCGGCCACGACCTCGCAGTCCCAGGCTTCGTTCAGCAGCTGACCGTTGACGAACAGACGAACGCACGGGCCGTCGACGACGATGCGGTAGCGGTTCCACTCGCCGAGCGGCTTCTCGGCGCCGTGCGTCTTCTTCGTGTTGCGGCCGTTCGTTCGCGCCGCCACGACCTGCATCGGGAACTCGCCGATGTTCCAGAAGTCGCCGGCGTTCCCCGAGTGCAGCTGCGCCTCGATGCTGCGCGGCCAGATCCGGTGCTCACCGGTGCGACGCAGCAGCACGCCGCTGTTGCCGGCGCCCTTCGCCGGATCGAAGCGCCAGTCGAGGTCGAGCACGTAGCTCTCGAACTCGGCCTTCGTGAACAGGTACCCACCGGGTTTGCCGGCGCACACCAGCACGCCATCCCGCACCGACCAGACGTCGGTCAGCGCCGCGCCGCCGTCGAGGTGCGCGTCGAACGCGTCGAGTCCCTTCCCGTCGAACAGCACGACCGGGTCGCCGAGCCGCGCCGGTTCCGGATCGAGAGGGCGCACGCGAATGTCGCGATACGCGACCTCGTCGCCGTGATCCTGCAGCGCGATGTGCCCGAGGCGGTTGACACCGAATCCCTCCCACGTCGCGAACTTGCTCTTCGCGAGCCGCGCCGCGTAGTCGTCGGACGCGAAATCGACGTCGACGACCTTCACGCCGTTCAGCCAGTGCTCGATGCGCTGGCCGACGACGACGATCCGCGTGTCGTTCCACTCCCCGGCCTTCCGCGTGACCTTCCCCTTCGCCGGAACGAGGTCGTAGAGCGCGCCCGCCGCATGCGGATGGTCGGGCGCCAACCCGTGCCCGGCGTCGTCGATGACCTGGTACTCGGGGCCGGTGTAGTACGCCGGCTGCTTCGTCTCGACGACGCGATACATGATCCCGCTGTTCGCCTTCGGCGCGGCCTTCCACTGCAGCTCGAACTCGAAGTTGCGGAAGCGTCGCTTCGTCACGATGTCGCCGCCGCCGCCCTTGCTCTCGTGGACGAGCGCGCCGTCGCGCACGACCCAGCCCTGCTTCGGGAACTCCTTCTTCCCATACGCGCGCCACGCATCCGTCGACTTGCCGCCGAAGAGGACCACCCAACCCTCCCCAGGCGATTGGGCATGCACGAGACCCGGAAGGGCGAACAGGACGCAGGTGAGCGCAGGACGGAGCATTCGCGCAGGCTACCGTGCGCGCGCCATGGCCAAACCGTTCGTCGGTGTCCTGCATCTGCCCGCGTTGCCGTCGTCGGCGCGCACGCGGGATCCGTTCGACATGGTCCTGACGCGTGCGATGGCCGATGCGCGGGCGCTGCACGACGGCGGTTGCGACGGGATCCTCGTCGAGAACTTCGGCGATGCGCCGTTCCACAAGGGAACGCGCGCGGACCCTGTCGCCCCCGACGTTCCGGCGGCCCTCGCCGTCGTCGCGCGTGAGGTGCGCGTCGCGACCGGGTTGCCGGTCGGCGTCAACTGTCTGCGCAACGACGGCGTCGCGGCGCTGGGGGCCGCCGTCGTCGCCGGGGCCACGTGGGTCCGGATCAACGTCCTGTCGGGGGCCGCGGTCACCGACCAGGGCGTGATCGAGGGCGAGGCGGCGCGCGTGCGCGACTATCGGCTGCGCGTCGGTTTCGCCGGCGAGATCCTCGCGGACCTGCTCGTCAAGCATTCGGCGCCGCTCGCCGCGACCGACCCGCTCGACGC
>JAEYTU010000529.1 GCA_023433825.1 Planctomycetota bacterium | reverse complement strand
GGGCTGGGTGGACGTTCCCGAGTGGCGAGAAGAGCCGCGACAACCTGCGCAACACGCTGAAGGTCCTGTGGCAGCGCGGCGCACGCATCGGATCGACGCCGAGCTGCGGCTACGTGACCGGCGACGTCCAGGGAATGCTGCTGCACGCGCTCTGCGACCGCGACGCGAAGGAGCGAATGGACGCATTCGACGAGGTGCTCGCGATGGCCGGCCCAGCCGGCGAATGGGCATCGCTCTACGGCCCGGACGGGTACCCGAGCGGCATCGCCGACGAGGCGCGCCCGGAGCGCCTCGACCCGCGCGTCGGCGGCATCAACTTCGATGCGCTGATGTTCGGCATGAACGGCATGCGCTTCGTCTCGACGCCGAACTGGGACAACGTCGACATCCGCGCGAAGCTGCGGCTGCCGCGTGGCGCGACATTCGCGACGATGCGGAACCTGAAGAAGGACGGCCGCACGCTGAACGTCTACATGCGCGAGACCACGGAGGAGTTGTCCGAGGTCGAGAAGGAGGACAACCGCAAGAAGGAGACGAAGGACCAGCGCGACGAGTCGATCCCGCACCGGCGGTTCTCGTTCCGGATGGAGCTCGTCAGCGGCAAGCCGAAGAAGGGCACCTACTACGACGTCGCCGTCAACGCCGCGCAGACGATGTTCGTCCGCTACCTGTGGCACGCGAACGACGTCGTCGACGGCGCCAACGTCGACCGGCGGATCATCGACGAGCGCGAGTTCTGGAAGGACGAGCACGAGCCGTTCTTCCCGACGGGATCACTGGAGCCGGCGAAGCCGTACCAGCAGCTCCTGCTGCCGGCGGACGTCGACACGGTGTTCCTCGGCGCGCGTCAGTCCGCCGCCGAGTGGGTCGCGGGTGAGAAGACGGTCGTCGTCGACCTCGGGTTGCCGTACCGAATCCGGAATCTCGCGACGCAGCTCGGCGCGAACTTCGTCACGAAGTCCGGTGCGCGACTCGTCCTCGACCACGGCTTCGATCGCGTCGACGGCGCGACGCTGAAGTCGAAGGCGTACTTCGCCGATCCGTCCTGGACCGAACTGATCGGTCGATTCGAGAAGGCGGGCGGCATCGTCGTCTCGACGAAGTTCCTCGGCGCCGCAGCGTCGAGCGGAACGAAGCTCGCGACCGCTGCCGACGGGGCGATCGTCGTTCCGGCCGCGGCAGCCGAACGGGTCGTGACGTTGGCCGTGCGCAGCGAGACCGATCAGGACGCAGTGTTGCGCACCGGATCACGCAGCGCGCTGTCGGCGACGTTCGCCGGCAACAAGTCGATCGACCGCACGACCGACGGCACCGGCATGCCCGATCAGGACGCCGCGCTCGTCAAGCTGAAGGCCGGCACGAATCAGATCGAGCTGCGCCTCCCCGCCGGCGGCGAGCAGCCGGTCTACGTGCGGGTCACCGACCAGCGCGGCTTGCCGTTGCCGGGCGTCGGGCAGGAGTGAGCACGCGGGTCAGAAGACCAGCGTGCTGAGTTGGTGATTCACCACTTGATGCCGAACGCACCGTAACGGTGCGTCGACTCGATCCGCGATCTCGGCGAGTTCGTCGCCGTCGATGCGAACTCTTCCGGCGATTTCGGTCCTGATCCTCTCGACAGGCGCCAACAGTTCAGCGGCGAACGCGTTTGCGACTGGCAGGACGCCCGCGATTCGCTCTGAAAGCACGCAAGCGAAGTCCCGCGAAGGGTCGCCCAGGAACAGGAGTGGGTAGAGATCGCGGACGCCCGCGAATCGAACGGTCGGGGTTCCTCTGGGCGGGCTCGCGATCAGCGGCCTGCGCCCGGCAGACCATCCGAGGATCGACCGCGCATTCCCATTCCGCAATTGCACGGAGTCGACGCCGATCGCGTCCACGATCTCCTGCGCACCCCACGGTTGGTCCGCCGGAACCCGCGCATGCTCACGCAACTCGCGCGCCGCATCCCAGCCACGTTTCCACGGCGAGCGAGTCGGTCCCGGCACGGCATCGATCGACATCGAGGTGCGCAGCTGTCGCCATTGGGTCGGCGCTGGGGCCGCGTCGACGCAGCGGTTCCAGATCTCCGTCGACTCCGCGTGCCAGACGTCCCACTCCGAGATGCCAGACGCGAGTTCGACTCCGGCGTCCGCGATCGGATTGGGCGGGGTCTGCGCGCGCGCCGCGAACTTCTGCCGCTCCGGCACCGTCAACGCCCACCAGTGATGTCCGAGGCGCGCGCACAGTCGGACGCCTGCGTGATCGGCATTCGAGGGGTCGGAAGCCGTCGACCACAGCGAACGCAGTTCAACGGTGCGGGGATCGCTGGGAGCGACGTCGCCGAGCCGAGCGAGGACGCCTTGGACGAAGTCGGCGAAGACCTCGCGAAGTTGCTTCCGCACCAGCACCGACTCGCCGTGCGTCAGGAACAGGACGCGCTCGAACTCGTCGGAGTCGTCTCCGGACGAACCGATCCACCGGCACTCGACATGCATGTCGTCGAGAGGCGCGAACTCGGCATCGGGGACCGCAGTCCCCTCGCCGCACGCGCGCCATCGATGCGTCGAGTCGAACGTCGCGCGCTCGTGGCGACTCGCGCTCTGCGGAGGCCGGACGAGGTGGGATGAAAACAGGGAGTGCCAACAGCGGGCGATCCACTCCGCGAGAGGCAGAACCGTCCCGTACACCTCGCGACGTTCGGTCCGCGCCACCCTGTCGAGCACTCGGGTCAACGATTGCGAACGCCCCGCCTCCTCGATCTCGATCCGAAGACTCGCCCATGTCGCAGACACGGCCGGCTGGTTCGCGTCGGCTGCCTCGAGCGGCGTCCACTCCAACTTCATTCGTCCGGCCACAACTGCTCTTCGACGTCTATGGGCATCGTGTCGCTGTGTCGGTCGCGACGGATGGGATACGCGTGGTACGCAGGGATGTCTCGGTTGCTGCACCTCGCCTCCCAAACGATTTCGCGCACCCGCCCTGCAGTCGTCATGAATTCAGAACGCCCCCACACATACCGCGGAGGCACCCCTTCCGGATCGATCGAGTGGCGAAGTGCGCGGATCGAGTCTGCGATCGCAGCTTGCAGTACGGCCACGACGTGCGACGGGTCGAGGTCGGATGGGCATTCCGTCTTGTCGCTGCGAGTCGACGGGTTCTGACCGAACCACGGTCGGCGTTTGTGATGCGGACTCCCGACGTACTGAACGTTCCACACTGCGAATCGACGCGCGCTGCCGCGCCGCCTCCGGATGTCGTCGACGCCCGCCCGAATGCCTGTCACTGGGCAACCGTGCCGTGCGCTCGGGGCCGTCTTCGAGCGCCACACTCGTCTGTGGTCGGATCCAGTGTCGGGGAGACACGCGATGTCGTTTTCTCGGTGGGCACGTAGCACGTTGGCTGCGCGGGCCGGACTGCAGCCGATCCGACGCACCACACGTACCATCGACGACGGTGCACGTCGTCGCCACGCTCGGGCTTCCGTCACTCGTCGAGCGCGCTCACCGATCCTTGTTCGGATCGGGCTTCACCGGCGCTGGCTTCTCGCCGGCCGGTGACGTTCCGGTGGCCGTCGGCGCAGCGCCGCGCACGACCAAGATGACCTGCCGCTCCGCGGCATCCTTCGTCGGAACCTCGGAAAGCCACGAGCCAACTTGCTCGCGCAGTTCGGGACGCAGCGTCCGCAGCATCACGTCGAGCCGACCGCCGGCCGACTGAACGGCCTCGCCGAGTCGGCGCGTCGCCGCGGCGAGTTCCGCCTCGGTCCCGCGCAGCAGATTGACCTGGTCGCTTGCCTCGAGTGCGAACGTCGGCGCGACGACCGGTGCGTCCGGAGCCACGAGCTGCACGCGCGCGTCGGGCGCACCCGACGGCGCGTCCGGTTTCGGCTGCGGTTGCGTCGGCGAACCCGGAGCGTTCGCCCCCCGTGGTCCCGGTGTCGCCGGACCGCTCGCCGAAGGGTTCCCGCCACCGCGCGGCGTGCCGCGCGACGCCCGCGGCCGCGCCGTCGATCCCGTGACCTCGTCTTTGTCTTTCGAGCGCTCGTCGGCGAGTTCGACCGGTTGACCGACGAACGGCGGGAGGAAGTACAGGCTGAGCGGCTGAACGTCGACGCGCGGCGCCGTCTCGCTCGAGCCGTCGGCCACGAGGGACTGCAACCATGCGGGCGTCGCACCAGCCTCACCGCGGACAGGTGCGACGTAGGCGACGAGCAGTGTCGCGCCGTCGACGCCCCATTCGCCGGTCGTCTCTGCGTCCCCCGATTTCCGGCGATCGGCGACCCGGGCACCCTCGCGTTCGCCGGCGCGGCCTCCGAACGCGCCGGGTTCCGCGCCGCCGTCGGCGTCGTTCGCACGGTCGATCGGACGCGCCTCCGGAGGCGGCGCGCCACTGCCGATCCGACGCACACGACCGAACAGACCTTGCTCCGTCGACGGCGCTTTCGCCCGCTCGTCGGCTCGCTCCGCCGTGCGGGCGGCGTCGGACTCTCGCACCGGCGCTTCGCCGTCCGCCCCACCCTCCGCACGAAGTTCGTCCCGCGGCACTTCCGCGTCGCCCATCGCGACGTCCATCTGCGGCGCCGGCGCCGGCATCGCCGTCTGCAGCTCACGGAACCACAGGAACGCCGCGACCAGGAACCCAGCGGCCACCGCACTCGCGACCAACGGCACCCACCACCCGACCGGGCTCCGCTGGCGCGGCGTCGCCGCCATGACCTGCGCGACGAAGTCGACCGGCGCCCGGACCCGTGCCTCCGGCGCGCGCTGCAACGTCTTTCGCACGAGGCCGACGGTCGTGACGTACGCATCCAGCCGCGCGCGCAGGCGCGGGTTGCGTGCCAACTCGGCTTCGAACGCGGCGCGGTCCTCGGCGTCCATCCGGTCGTCGACCCAGTCCGCGAATCGTTCGTCGTCGTGGTGGTCGCCGAGCAAGTCCAAGCGCTTCATGGTCGGTACTCCTCGAGGACCTTCTGCAAGATCGCACGCCCGCGATGGATCCGGGATCGAACGGTGCCCGCCGGAAGCCCCATGACGTCGGCGATCTCCTCGTAGCTGAGGTTTTGAAGGTCGCGCAGCAGGACGCACTCGCGGAACTCGTCGGGCAGCCCGGCGACGGCGCGCTCGACGGCCGTGACGATGTCGCGGTGGTGCACTCGTTCGTGCGGTTCGCGCTCTGCGGACGCCGGATCCAGGAAGAGGTCGTCGGTGCCAGCGACCGGCGCGTCGAGGGACCAGGTCCACCGACCGCGCTTCTGCGTGCGGCGTCTGCGGACCTCGCCGATGCAGACGTTCACCGTGATCTTGTTCAGCCACTGCACGAATCGATCGCTTCCGTCGAAGCCGGGCAGCCCGCGATAGAGCTTCAAGAAGACCTCTTGCGAGAGGTCGGCTGCCGTGTCTCGGTCGCAGCGGAGCATCCGCAGCACCAGACCGAACACTCGGTGTTGGTGGCGTTCGACGAGTGCCTGGAACGCATCGCGGTCGCCGGTCATCGCCGCTGCAACCGTCGCGCGTTCCGGGTCGTCGGCTGCGACCTCCCCCCCGCCGGTGTGATCGACCCCGGGGTGAAGGTCCAAACGAACCTGCTGCATGACTTCGGGCACCGAACGACGAGCGTCGGCGCCGGTTCCTGGAGTCTGCTTGGCTGGGCCGGTAGTGCCGCGATCCCTCGCGTGGCGCAACTGTTCCTCGGGTTCGTTCATTGGCAGTGTCCGTTTGAGGACGGTGTCGCGAGCGGCACGGTAGGCCCCGGCAAGCACTGTCCCATCGCGGCCCGCGATTTCGGTCTTCGCGCGCAGCGCGAAGACCTTGGGCTGCGGCCCGATCGCGGGCTGCGATGGGTTCACGTCCACGATCGAGTCACTGGTGCGCGTGCACGAGTCACTGGTGCGCGTGCACGGCGGGCCGGCAAGATACCGACCGGAACGCGGCTTCGACGCTGCGCCGTGCAGGAACGTGCGATCATGCGAAAGGATCTGTTCGAGTTTGCGTGCCCGTGCTGTCGCAAGCGGATCGAGCTGGACGTCCGTACCGGGGAGGCGCGCGCCGTCAAACCGAGTGACGCGCTCGGTGGGAAGGACCTCGATGCGCTGATCGGCGAGCACAAACACGAGTCCGAGCGCCTCGACCACGTGTTCGGCGACGCCGCGCGCAAGCACAAGCGGCAGCAGGAGCGACTCGCCGACCTGTTCGAGAAGGCCAAGGAAGAGGTCGACGAGGCCGGCGAGGCGGGGAAGAAGCCGACGAACCCGTTCGACCTCGACTGACCGACGCGGTCACCGCGGCTGGCCGATGCGCCGCAAGCCAGCCTCGTTCCAACGCGGGGCGGTCTCCGCATCGGCGAGGTCGACGACGGCGCGCAGCAGTCCCCGGACGACCTTCGTCATGTGCGGCACGTCGATCTTGTCGGTCTCGTCGCCGGGCTGGTGATAGTCGCCGTGCAGGTGCCCGGCGCTGATCGAGTGCGCGACGACGCCCTTCGCGACAAACGACGCGTTGTCGGAGGCAGCGAACAACTGCGCGTGCATCGGGAACGGGACGACGGCGATTCCCTCGCGCTCGAGCCCCGGCCGGACTCTCGCCTCGAAGTCCGACAGATCGCGGCCGGTCACCCACGCGCGCTCGCGTTCGTCCGGCTGTGGACGCCCGAGCATCTCGAGGTTGACGTTCGCGGCGACTTCGGCGAGCGGGAACGGCGGGCGCTCGGCGAACGCGCGCGAGCCGAGCAGTCCCTTCTCCTCGGCGCTGAAGCAGACGAACACGATCCCGCGCTTCGGCGTGACCTTCGCCTTCGTCAGTGCCTGCGCGATGGCCACGACCGCCGTGACGCCGGTCGCGTTGTCGTCGGCACCGTTGTGGATCGCGTCGCCGTCGACCGGCAGACCGACGCCGACGTGGTCGTAGTGCGCGCTCAGCACGACGTAGCCGGGGCCGCTGCCGGGCAGCAGCGCGACGACGTTGCGCAACTTCGCCGGCGTCGGCTCGGGTGCAGGGATCGTCAGGCGC